>DATMQU010000219.1:0-6875 GCA_035566715.1 Vicinamibacteria bacterium | reverse complement strand
GACCAGTCGAACCAGGAAAGGTCCCGCTCCTCCTTCTGGCCGGGGGGGAGGCACATGAGCCCGCCCCGGGCCGTCTCGCGGGCCAGGAGCACCCGTCCGTGCTTGGAGATGTCGTGGAGGAGCAGGCGCGCCGGAGCTCTGAGCACGACCCGCGACTCCCCGGAGAGCGTGACCGCGTGGAGGGACTGGGCGCGCCCGACCTCGGCCGCCGTGAACCAGATCTCCCTTCCGGAGGGACTCCAGGCCAGGCCCCAGGCGCTGCTCCAGCCGGGGGAGAGCTTTTGGTATTTGCCGGAGCGGTCCACCACGGCCACTGATCCCTTGTCCTCCGACGGGGAGGGGTGATCGATGAAGGCGATGAGGTCGCCGCGGGGCGAGAAGCGCGGTTGGCTGATCCAGCCCGGCGTGTCGTAGAGAACGTGCCCCACCGGGAACTCGAGGCGGTGCCGGCCCTCGGCGTCCCGCACCACCGCCAGGTCCGTTCCGTCCGGCGTCCACTCCGCCTCGTGGACGTCCTGCAGCACCTCCCGGGGGGCGCCGCCGGCGAGGGAGGCCCGGGCCAGGGTTCCTTGGCAGCTGCCCCAGAAGAACTCGCACCCGAGCGCGATGGCCATCTCCCCGGAAGAGGAGAGGGCCAGCAGACCCGCCGAGGAGAGACCTAGGGACCGCGACTCTGGGCTCTCCAGCCGCGTGGTCAGGATCTCCACCCGGCTGCCGCCCCAGGCCGCCGAATAGACGATGGTCTGGCCGTCGGGCGCGAACCGCGCGGCGGCGATGGTCCCGCGCCGGAAGGTGACCTGGTGGAAGGAGAGGATGCCGGCTTTGTTCCAACGCGCGCCCGCCCACCACCCTCCGGCCAAGGCCGCGGCCAGGGCGAGGCCGGCCAGGAGGGCTCGGCGCGGGTGGCTCGTGGTCGTGGCCGCCTCCGCCCGGACGGCGCCACTGCTCGAGGCCCCGGAGAGGGCCTGGAGTTGGAAGGCCAGGTCCCGGGCCGACTGGAAGCGCTCTTCGCGTCGCTTCTCCAGGCAGTGCCTCACCACCCGCTCCAGAGCGGGGTCGAGGGCGCGGTTGGTTTCCACGAGCTCCGGAGGCTCCTCCTTCAGGATCGCGCTCATGGTCTCGACCGCGGAGTCCCCCCGGAACGCGCGGCGGCCGGAGAGCATCTCGTAGAGGATGGAGCCGAACGAGAAGAGGTCGGACCGATGGTCCACCTCGTCCGCCCGAACCTGCTCCGGGGACATGTAGCCCACGGTGCCCATCACGGTGCCCGGTTGGGTCATGGGGGTGAGGTCCAGGGTATCGCGCTCGTGGGGGGCTTGGGGCGGAGAGACCTTGGCCAGGCCAAAGTCCAGGATCTTGATCCGCCCATCCCTGGTGATGAACACGTTCTCGGGCTTGAGATCCCGATGGACGATTCCCTTGTCGTGGGCGGCCGCGAGTCCGAGGCACATCTGAAGCCCGTATTCCACGGCCTTGCGGGGCGGGAGCGGTCCCGCGGTGAGGCGGGCCCGCAGGCTTTCGCCCTCGAGCAATTCCATGGCCGCGAACGCCACCGAGTCCTGCTTGCCGAAGTCGAAGATGGACAGGATGTTGGGATGGGAAAGGGCGGCCACCGCCTTGGCCTCCCGCTCGAAGCGGGCCAGGGACTCCGGATCCCGGCTCATTTGATCGGGCAGGACCTTGAGCGCCACCACCCGGTCGAGCCGGGTGTCCCGGGCGCGGTACACCTCGCCCATGCCGCCGGCGCCAATCTGGGTCAGCACTTCGTAGCCGCCAAGCGTGGTGCCGGAAGGTAGCGGCATGAGCGGGGGCGGTGATCCTACCGGGCGCGGGCCGGCGCCTCGGGGGCCCGGCCGCACGGGGGTGGGACCCTCTCCATGACTCGGGCCGGCAGTCGGGAACCGACGGCCCCGACGCCGCGGCGCCGCGGCAGGACGGCCAGGAACCGGCGGCAACGCCCCCTCAAAGTGTTCACGGTGGGGACGGATTATAGCGCTGCCCCGGCGGGAGGACCAGGTCGGCGCCGCCCCCGCCCGGCTTTCGCCCGCCGCACACGAGCCCTATAATTAGCGGAAGAGACGAGAGTTTCCGGGTTCTCATGCCTCAGGCCTAGTGGCACGGTGACCTCTGGAAGAGCGGGGTAAAGCGCCGGCCGTCCCCTCCCTGATCGTGACGGGCGGCCCCTCCGACGGATCGGTCTTCCCGCTCAGCAAGGGCGCGGCAGTCCTCATCGGCTCCGGCCGCCTCGCCCAGCTGCGGCTGGACACCCCCGAGATCGGCTCCGCCCACGCGCGCGTCGACTGGGACGACAGCGGCATCTCGATCACGGACAACGGGAGCAGCACCGGAACCTTCGTCAACGGCGAGCAAGTGGAGACCGCCCTGCTCTTGGACGGGGATCGGGTCTCGTTCGTGCCCGCAGACGCCAAGCACCGGACGCAGGTGCCCCGGTTGCTGGTCCGAATCCCCTCCGGGAGCGTTCTTTTGGCGCCGCCACCCGCCCCGGCGGCGCCTTCCCCGGCCGCCGCCCGCCCACCCTCCCACGAGCGTGTCACCGCTCCCCCCTCCGCCTACGACCCCGTCCACGGCCCCGCGCGCGCGGACGCGGAGCAGGCGCGCCCCGTCCCCTCCACGACCCGAGAGGCGGCCCCCGCGAAGCGCTGGGGGCCGGAGCGGGTTGATCTGGGACCGATGATGGCCCGCCTGAACCGGGCCGGGCTGAGAGTGAACCCGGTCGTCATCGGGGTGGCGGTCGGCGCCTTGGCGGTGGCGCTGGGCCTGGTCTTCCTGGCCTACCGCCTGCTCTTCGGGGCGCCCGTGCTGTCGGGCACCCAGCCCTCTCTGGTCGAGGCTGGACAGACGCTGACCCTCTCCGGCAAGCGATTCGATCCCGACCCCTCGCGGGACACCGTCTGGTTCGGCGATCAAACCGCGCCCGCCACCTCCGCCACCGATTCCACGGTGACGGTGGTGGTGCCCCCCGTGCCCGCCGAGGGGTCGGTACTGATTTCGGTGGAGACCCCGCGCG
Organism: Vicinamibacteria bacterium; assembly: GCA_035566715.1. Classification (GTDB taxonomy): domain Bacteria; phylum Acidobacteriota; class Vicinamibacteria; order Fen-336; family Fen-336; genus DATMML01. Next base: position 3,847 of record DATMQU010000219.1, on the reverse strand, counting down.
GCCGCTCGGACCCTCTGTCCGTGCGGATCCTCACGCCGCTGCAGGTGACCTCCTTCGAGCCGGAAGCGGCTCTGCCGGGGGAGGAAGTCACCGCCCGCGGCCAGGGCTTTGCGGAGGGTCCCGCCCTGGTGAGCGTCGCCGGCCAGAGCGCGCGGGTGCTGGAGGCGGCTCCGGCCCGGCTGCGCTTCAAGGTGCCGAACATCCCCGTGGAGCCGGGCGTGCCCGCCCCCGTCATCGTCCGGGTCGGCAACGCCACCGCGCGCCCGGTGGACCTTATCTTGGGCCACCTCCCCTACGTCCTCGAAGTCTCGCCCCAGCGGGGGGGCGTGGGCGACCTCGTGATCCTGAGGGGCCGCGGCTTCGCTCCCGACCCCGCGTCCAACACCGTGACGATCGGGGGAGTGCCCGCCCTCGTGGTCTCGGCCTCCCCCCGCGAGCTCAAGGTGGTGGCGCCCGCGGCCGGCGGCTCCCAAGCGCAGGCCGAGGCCCCCGTCGTGGTCGGGGCGGGGGGGCGATCCTCCACCAACCGCGCCGTCTTCACCGTCCAGCGCTCCCCCGGCGCTTTCGTCCTCCGCTTCTTCGCGACCGCGGTGGGAGGGGAGGGCGGTCGGGGGCGGGCCTTCGTGGCTACCGAGGTGGGCCCCTTGCTCCTGCTCGCTTCCGCGGATGACGCCCCCTCGGTGCCAGAGCGGGCCCTGCGCGTGGCCGCGGCTCTCAACGAGGTGGCCGACGCGCTCCGGGCGGGCCGGCCCGCGGCCCTCGAGGGGAGGGACCAGCCGGTCCCGGGAGTGGGCCTGGCGGGAGGGCCGGGCTTCCTGGTGAGGGCCACCGCGGAGGATGCGGCCGCCTATTCCATCCCCCCCGGCCTGGGGACCAAGACCGCCATCCCCAGCCTCCGGGCCCTGGCCGGCTTCTGGGCCTCCCTCCTCAACGACTACCTCACGCTCTTTGTCCTGAGCGAGCGGCCGATGCGCCTTCTGGCGGGCTCGCCCCGCGGCGGCGCGCTCAACGACCTGGGGAGCGCCCTGGGCTGGCGTCCAGGGGGCAGCGTGCCCAGCGAGCGCGTGCTGACCCTGTCCCCGGACCTGGCCCGTCGCCTCCGCGAGCTCGCCCTCCTGGTTCCCCCGGAGGGACAGACGGTGGAGGCGGCGGCGGTGGAGGGGACTTGGGAGGGGGAGATGACGGAGGAGTCGAGCAAGAGCATCGTGGTCCGGTTTCGCCTGCAGGGGTCGCAGGTCGTGGGCTCGCTCACCACCACGACGGGGGGGGTGGCCATGGACGTGCCCCTAAAGGAGATCTCTTTCCAGAAGGGCACGCTGCGCTTCCGGCTGCCCTCGGGGACCGCCCCCCGCACGTTCGTCGGGCGGCTGGAGGGCGGCTCCTTGAGCGGAACGCTGCACGCCTCGGCCACGGGGCCGGCCCTGGGCCATTTTGTGCTGAAATACTCGCCCTAGCGCCCGAGGGCCAGGCGGTCCGCGAGGGGGCGGGGGAGGCCCGCCTTCAAGATGCGCTCCTGGGCCTGCTCCACCCGGTAGGGGATGCGGTGGATGGTCACCGACTGCGAGTCGCTGTCATAGATCGCGAAGGAGGCGAGCGGGTTCCCGTCCCGCGGCTGGCCGATGGACCCGGGGTTGATGAGGTAGCGCGCGCCCGGCCGCAGCCGGAAGCGGAAGGACGGGGCCACGGTCAGGACGGTGGTGATGGCATCGGGGGAGAGGCCGAAGATCACCGGGAAGTGCGAGTGGCCGAAGAAGCAGACGGGGAAGTTCGTCTGGCGAAACACGTTCAGGGCCTCGATCTCGCCGAAGATGTAGGCATCTTCGTCGATGGGCGTGCCGTGGGAGACGGCAAAGGCTCCGTCCACCACCATCGGCCCCTCCGGTAGACTGCGGAGCCACTTCAGGTTCGAGGGGGTCAGCTTGCCCCGCGTCCACATCGCGGCCTGGAGGGCCACCCGGTTGAAGAGCTCCCCGTCCTCGATGCCGGAGCAGACCTTGTCGTGGTTGCCGCGGATGGCCACCAGCGGCCGGAGGGCCCTCACCATGTCGACGGTCTGGTTGGGGTTGGCCCCGTAGCCCACGAGGTCGCCCAGGAAGACCACCTTGTCCCAGGGCTTGCGCCGCACGAAGGCCAGGACCGCAGACAGGGCTTCCCGATTGGCGTGGATGTCGGAGAGGATCAGGTACTTCATCGATCCGTGGTCCTGTGGACTCCCGGCGTCCCCTCCCGAAAGACCGCTTGCCGAATCCGGTCCGCCACCTCGTCGGGGGTTCCCCCGCCGGCCTCCACCGTCACGTCGGCCAGTTGGTAGGAGGGTTCCCGCTGGGCCAGCAAGGCCTGCATTATCGCACGATTCCCCGCCCGGGGACGGCCGGCGTCCCCCTGGACCCGGGCCAGGATCGTGTCCAGGTCGCAGCGCAGCCAGACCGTCACCGCTCCCGCCCGCAGCAGGGCCCGCGTTTCCGGCTCCGCGAAGGCCCCCCCTCCGGCGGCGATGACGTGCCGTCGCAGGGCCGCCCCCGCCCCGGCCACCCGCCGTTCCTGTTCCCGGAACCAGGCCTCTCCCCGCTCGCGAAAGATCTCCGCCACGGGGAGGCCGGTGTCCCCTTCGATCCGCCGGTCGGTGTCGAGGAAGCCCCAGCCCAGGCTCCGGGCCAGGCGCTCGCCCACCGTGGTCTTGCCCGCCCCCATGAAGCCCACGAGCACGATGCGGGTGGGCTCATCAGCCACGGCGGCCCTCCTCCAGGAGATCGAAGAAGTCGGGGAAGGACACGGACGCGATTTCCGCGTTCTCGATCTCGGTCTCGCCCTCCGCGGAGAGGGCGGCCACGGAGAGGGCCATGGCGATCCGGTGGTCGTCGTGGACGCGGACCGAGGCCCCGCGCAGGGGGGCCCCCCCCTGGATGACGAGGCCGTCCGGGCGCTCCTCCACCCGGACCCCCATCCGGGCGAGACCCTCCGCCAGGGCCGCGATCCGGTCGCTCTCCTTCACCCGCAGCTCGGCCGCGCCGGAGACCGCGAACGTGCCCTCCGCGTGCGCCGCGGCCACGGCCAGCGCCGGCACCTCGTCGATCAGCCCGGGCACGGCCTGGGGGGGGACGACCGTCCCCCGCAGCCGAGAGGAGGCGGCCACGATCCAGCCCACCGGCTCGGGCTCGGACTCGGTAAGGCCGGTTTCGATCCGGGCCCCCATGGCACGCAGCACGTCGAGGAACCCGGTGCGGCCGGGGTTCAGGGAAACGCCCTCAATCCGCACCTCCGAGCGGGGCCGGATCAAGGCGGCTACGATCAGAAAGGCCGCGCTCGACACGTCGCCGGGAACGGTGAGGGTGGCCGCTCGCAAGCGCGCTCCGCCCACGACCGAGACGGCCAGGCCCGAGCGGTCGACCCGAGACCCGAAGGCGGGGAGCAGGCGCTCGGTGTGGTCGCGAGAGGGCATGGGCTCGAGCACGGTCGTGGTCCCGCGGGCCTGGAGGCCCGCCAGCAGGACCGCGGTCTTGACCTGGGCGCTCGGGACGGGCAGCTCCCACCGGATCCCCTCGAGCGGCCCGCCCTCGATGGTCAAGGGGGGCCGGCCGTCGGTGCTGGCCGCGGCCGCGCCCATGGCTCGGAGGGGAGCCGCCACGCGCTCCACCGGCCGCCGCCGCAGGGAGGCATCGCCGGTGAGGACCGAGCGGAAGGGCCGCCCGGCCAGGGCCCCCGCCAGCATGCGCAGCGTGGAGCCGGAGTTCCCGGCGTCGAGAGGGGCGGCGGGGGAGAGCCAGGCCTCGGGGCCGCGGCCGCGGAGGGTGACCACGTCGCCGCGCTGACCCACGTCCACCCCCAACTCGGCCAGGCAGCGCAGCGT
>DATMQU010000218.1:0-2963 GCA_035566715.1 Vicinamibacteria bacterium | reverse complement strand
TTCCGACTGACGAAGGCCGTGGCGGGAGCGATGCTCGTGCGCGGACGCGGGCTGGTCCTGCACATCAGCTCCGACGCGGCCGTCGTGGGTTATCCGAGATGGGGCGCCTACGGCATTTCCAAGGCCGCTCTCGATCACTTGGCGAGGATCGCGGCCGCGGAGCTCCAGGGGACGGGGGTGCGGTTCCTCTCCCTAGATCCCGGGGAGATGAACACCGGGATGCATGCCGACGCCGTTCCCGAGGCGGATCCGGCCTCGCTCCACGACCCCACCCGCGTCGCGGAGCGCATCCTCGCCGTCATCGAGCACGCGGAGAGTCTGGCCGACGGGGCACGCATCGAGGTAATGGCCTCGTCTCCGCATCCCTCCCTCGAGGTCGCGGGGGCATGACGCCCGCCACCTGGCCCCGCGCCGAGCCCGACACGGCGCGGCTGCTGCGGATCGATCCCGCTCGCCATACGCTCTCCGACGCGCGGGTGGCCGATTTGCCCCGAATCCTGCGCGCCGGAGACCTCCTCGTGGTCAACGACGCCGCCACCCTGCCCGCCTCCCTGGGTGGGCGCACGTCCGGCGGTGAGTCCGTGGAAGTGCGGCTCGTGGGCAGCGACGCCGGGGGGGACTTCACCGCCGTCCTCTTCGGAGCCGGCGACTGGCGAGAGCGCACGGAGGACCGCCCGCCGCCCCCTCCCCTGCGGGAAGGGGAACGGCTGTCCTTCGGCCCGGATTTCGGGGCGACGCTGACGAGCATCTCCCCCCTCTCCGCCCGCCTGGTGAGGCTCCGCCTCGATCGGGAGGGAGAGGCCCTCTGGAACGGGCTCTACCGGTACGGTCGGCCGGTGCAGTACTCCCATATCGAGCGTCCGCTGGCCCTCGGCCACGTCCAGACGGCCTACGCCTCGCGCCCCTGGTCGGCGGAGCTGCCCTCGGCCGGGTACCCCCTCACCCTGGGCCTGCTGCTCCGCCTTCGGCGGGCGGGGGTCGAACTGGCGACGCTGACCCACGCCGCCGGCCTCTCTTCTACCGGAGACCCCACGCTCGACGCCCATCTGCCGCTTCCGGAGCCCTTCGAGATCCCCCCGGAAACCGTGGAAGCGGTGGAGGGCGCCAAGGTCCGCGGTTGTCGGGTGGTGGCGGTGGGGACCACCGTGGTCCGGGCGCTCGAAGGCGCGGCGGCGGCAGCCAGGGGCCGGTTGCATCCTGGTCCCGGCGTCACCGACCTCAGGATCGGGGCCGCTCATCGGCCCGTCGTCGTGGATGGGCTCCTGACCGGGATCCACGAGCCGGGCACCAGCCATTTCACTCTTCTCACCGCCTTCGCGCCCGCGGAACTGCTCGAGCAGGCCTACCGACACGCGGAAGCGGCCGGGTATGTCGGCCACGAATTCGGCGACTCGAGCCTGATCCAGTCAAATTGACGCCGGGAGGGTCTGGGGGGCCCCGGGCGGTCCCCGCCGTCAGGCGGCCGTTCCCTCCTTTCCCTGCCGCCGGGCCCGCATCTCGCGGAGGGCCGTCACCATCCGCTCGCGGAGGGACTCGATGAAGGCCTCGATCTCCGCGCCCGCGGGCGGCTCGAAGGGGCCTAGGACCACCACCTCCGCGGAGGTGTCCGCGAAGCGCAGGCAGACGTCCGCGAACGTGCGCACGTGCCACAGCCCGTCTTCCACGACGCAGTAGACGGGACGGTGGGCGCGGGCCAGGACGACCTTCAGACCCGCGGGCATGAAGGGCCCGATCTCACCGTCCCGGGTGCGGTGCCCCTCCGCGAAGATCAGGAAGGATTGCTCCCCCCGCGCCACCCGCTCCGCCGCGACCTGCATGCTCTTGACGTCGGCCCGCCCCGACCCCGGTTCCTGCCGGACCAGGGGAAGCCGGCCCAGCCGGATGAGAGGCGAAACCGCGGGCATGCCGTAGGCATAGCGGGCACGAGTGGGAATGAGCGGGTAGGGTCCCGGCACCACGGCATAGGCGATGGCAATGTCGAGCACGGACTGGTGGTTCATGACCACCACACAGCTCCCCGGCTCGATGGCCCCCTGGACCGAGACCTGGACGTTCGCCAGCCACCGGGCCATGGCCAGGGTCAAGTGGGCCTGGAAGCGGAACCACCGGCCCACGATGTCCCGTCGACGGGCGGGCAAGAGGAGGGCCAGTGGCCAGACGAGAAATCGCTGAATACCACCGAACGTGAGCAACATGTGGCCTGCGTAGACGGCAAGGAAGCCGCCGCTGCGGAGAGCGCGCAACACCCTCCAAAAGCCCGACGGCTTGGCCCGCGAACCAAGATTCTCAGCGCCCACCGTGCGATCCTCCCGCTCGGTCGGGGTTGCTCACCCGGCGCGGGCGATCGAGACTATCACGAGGTTGTGCCGGCATCCTTTCCACCGCGGCACCGCTACAATAGGATCGCAAAGGAGCACCCGCATGCCCCCCGCCGTCCTCGCCCTCGATCAGGGCACGACCGGGAGTACCGCCCTCGTTTTCTCACGCGACGGCCGGGTGCTGGGCCGCGCCTACTCCGAGTTCGCCCAGTCTTATCCCCAGCCGGGGTGGGTGGAGCACGACCCGGAGGAGATCTGGCAGGTCAGCCGGCGGGTCATGAAGGAGGCCCTGGACGCAGCCGGGGTCGGACCCCGCGAGCTCAAGGCCATCGGCGTCACCAACCAGCGCGAAACCACGGTGGTGTGGGAACGGAAAACCGGGCGGCCCGTCCATCCCGCCATTGTTTGGCAGAGCCGCCAGACCGCGGAGATCTGCGAGCGGCTCAAGAAGGAGGGCCATGAGCCTGTCTTCCGGGAGCGGACCGGCCTCGTCCTCGACGCTTACTTCTCGGGGACCAAGGCACGCTGGATCTTGGACCGCTACCGCGAGGTCCAGGCCGGGGCCGCGGGCGGGGATGTCCTCTTCGGGACCATTGACACCTGGCTGCTCTTTCGGCTGACCGGCGGCGCCGTCCATGCCACCGA
>DATMQU010000217.1:0-5251 GCA_035566715.1 Vicinamibacteria bacterium | reverse complement strand
TCGAGGGCATCCGGGCGGGGGCCCACGTGATCGTGGGCACTCCCGGCCGGGTGCTCGACCACCTCCGCCGCAAGACCCTGCGCTTCGAGAGCGTGAAGATGCTGGTCCTCGACGAGGCCGACCGCATGCTGGACATGGGCTTCGCGGTGGAGATGGGCCAGATCATGGAGTACATGCCCGCCGAGCGGCAGACCCTGCTCTTCTCCGCCACCGTTCCCCTGGGCATCCGCGGCCTCATCTACCACTACCTCGCGGATCCCGAGTGGGTGCTTCTCTCCGAGGACCAGATCTACGTCAAGGAGGTCCAGCACCTCTACTGCCTGACCCCCAAGCTGCACAAGGAGGGCACCCTCTACAAGCTCCTCGAGTACGAGAACCCCGCCTCCTCCATGATCTTCTGCAACACCCGGGAGGAGACCCGGCTCGTGTACACCTTCCTGACCGGCAAGGGCCTGCCCGCGGCCATGCTCTCCTCCGACCTGCCCCAGCGCAAGCGGGAGACGGTCATGGCCCGGTTCAAGGGCGGGGAAATCCGGCACCTGGTCACCACCGACGTGGCCTCGCGGGGAATCGACATCGAGGACCTCTCCCACGTCTTCATCTTCTCCACCCCCGACTCCCCCGAGCAGTACATCCACCGCGCGGGCCGCACGGGACGGGTGGGGAAGAGCGGGCGGGCGATCAGCCTCGTCTCCGCCCACGACCTCATGAACTTCAACCGCCTGGTGAAACGGTACCACGTGGAGGTGGGGGAGCTCGCGGTGCCCTCGGATGAAGAGGTGCAGGCCCGCAAGGAGGAGCGGATCGTGACCCGGCTGGCCGCGGAGGGCCAGACCCTTCCCCTGGAGGACTTCGCGGAGTTCGCCCCCATCGCCCGCCGGGTGTCGGACCACGAGCACCGGGACCGGATCCTGGCCCTCCTCCTGCGCCGGTATTTCCAGGCCCCGGCGGTGGAGGCGGACGACGAGGAGCCGGCCCGGCCCGCCCCCCCTCCACACCACGGGGGCGGAGGCCATAGGCGCCGCCGCTGGCGTTAGGGAGCGGTCCTCACTTCAAATATTCCCAGGCCCACCAGTTGTCAAAGCGGTGGGTGGCGAGGGGCGGCCCCCAGGCTCCCTCCACCACTTCCTTCTCTAGGCGCTCCGGCTCGCCCGTGATGAGGAGGATCCCCCGGCCTTGGCTCCGGGCGAGCTCGCGGGCCTGGGCCAGGTAGCCCGGATCGCGTGCGAACTTCCGGCTGAAGAGGACGGCCTGGGCGGGGTCGCCGAAGAGGTGGGCGATGTAGTAGGTGCCCCAGGAGGCGTGGAGCTCCACGGTGCTCCGGTCGAGGCCGGACTCCCGCACCCAGGCCAGGAGGCGGTCCTTGGCGAAGTTGCTGCGGGGGTCGATGAGGACGCCGGGCGCGCGCCAGAGGAGGGATGCCCAGAAGAGCCCGACGAGGACGGCGCTCGCCCCGGCCGGGATCAGGCCGTGGCCGGGGGGCCCGAGGGCGGAGGCGAGGGCCAAGACCAGGAAGAGGAGCGCGAACACTAGGTGATGCGCGGACAGGGCGCGCCCGCTCAGGATGGTGACGGCAAAGGTGAGAAGCGCCGCGCCCAGCCAGAAGAGGACGTCCCGGCGTCGGGGCCCGGCCAGGCCCAGCCCCAATAGCCCCAGGCCCAGGAGGGCGGGAAGGAGGTCGAGCCCGCTCGGCGGCCAGATCATCGAACGCGGCACGACGGACGAGCCGTTGCTCAGGTAGGCAGCCAGGCCCGCCGCCACCGCCCCCGCCGCCTCCGGCTCGAGCGAGAAACGTCCCTGGCGCAGGACCTCGTAGTAGGGGGTGCCCTCCACGGTGACGGAGGCGAGGAGCCAGGCGGTGGGCAAGCCCCAGGCGAGAAGGAAAGCGGCCACCGCAAGCCAGGGGCGGGGCGGCGCCTCTGTCCGTGGCCTCCGCCCCCCGTAGGCCCGCGCGGCGATGGCGAGGAGGAGCGCGGGAAGGCACCAGACGAAGACGAGCTTGATCCACACCCCCAGGAAGCACAGAAACCCGGCCGCCGCGGCCAGCGCGTTTCGGCGGACGGCATCCCTCGCCTCCCCCGCGGCGCGTATGAGGAGCAGGGCGCCCAGCAGCAGGACGAGGGACAGCCCCACCGGTCCCGTATCCACGAAGAACGCGCCCGCAAAGAGGGGGAAGACGAGCCCGGCCAGAAGGGCGCGCAGAAAGCCCACGCCCAGGAGCCGACCCACGAGGTGCAGGGCGACAAGGAAGAACAGCGCGCCCTGGACGCGTACGGAGACGGGGTCCCGGAACAGGCGCCAGAAGGGGTAGAAGGACACGACAGGCAGGCTTCCCACGTAGACATAGGACCGCAGGGGGAGGAACACCGGGACCAGCGGCGGCCGCAGCCGATACTCCTGGCATCCCTCGCGGTACACGTTGTACTGCCGACTCAGGGGATAAGCCGCGCACCCCAGGGCGTGGTAAGCGGTGAACTCGTCCATGTCGAAAGGAACGTAGCGGGGGGAAAGGAACCCCGCGGCGAGGACGAGGGCCCAGGCAAGGGCGACGCCCCAACGCGACTCGCGTCCGGCTCTCAGGCCAACTTGCCCTTGGCGATCGCGGCTTGCACGGTGTGGAGCGCTTTCTCCATCAGGGAGAGCAGCTCCTCCTCCTGTTCCCGCTTGGGGAGGGCTTTCTGGAGCACCTCCGCGTAGGGGACGCGCTTGCGCCAGAGCACGGTTCCCTTGTCGTAGACGCGGACCTCGAAGCAGGCCTGCTCCACCCCCATGTCCTCGGCCTGGAGGTGGTACTCCTTCCCGCCGTGCTCGTAGACCTTGTTGACCCCGGCCAGCATCTTTTCAAGCCCGTCGCGCCGCCGATGGCTCGGCGACGGGGACCGCCCCTCCTAGACCGGCCTCGCTTCGCTGGCGCGGGTGGCGGCCACCCGGCGCAGCCAACGGTCGAAGAACCAGTTGCCGACCCGGTACTCCTTCCCCTCCGCGGCCAAGTAGCCGAGCATGAGGAGGCCGTAGATCTGTGGCTCCACGCTCTCCTCGCCCTTGCCTAGGGCCTGGGCGAGCTCCCGGCGCGTGCGCCGGCCCTCCCGGGACACCTCCTCGAGGATGGCCCGCTCCCCCTCCTCCAGGGTCTGGAAGTCCACGGAGAAGAAGTTCGAGACCATCTCGTCCGACGCCACTTGGTCCAGGGTCCCCGCGAGGTCGCGGCTCTCGAAGAGTCGGCTGGCAATGAGCTGGACCAGGAAGGGATGGTTCCCGGTGCGCTCCATGATCACCTCCACCTCGTCGCCGCGGAAGTTCCCACGGGCCAATAGCGACCGGCTCTCCTCGGGAGCGAGGGGGGTGAGGTACAGGGGCGGGATGAAGCCCTGCAGGAAGGGGGAGGTGGCGAAGTCGGTCCGCTCGTCGATGCGGGCCAGCCTTCGGGTGGAGGTGAGCACCGTCCGCACCTCCGCCCCCTTCTGAAAGATGCGGCGCAGGCGGGGGAGCACGCCCGCGTCGACGCGGGCCACGGTCAGGAGCTCCTCCGCTTCGTCCACCAGCAGCAGCAGTCGCCAGCCGCTGCGAACCGTCCGGCGCACGAGGGTGGTGAGCATCTCGCTCGCGGGCAGGCTCTCCAGATCCTCGACCGAGATGTCGGTGGCTCGCCGGAAGGCCTCGCTGTCCTCGACGCTGCCCAGGAAGGTCTCGGCCAGGCCGCGGGCGTCGCCGCTGCCCTGGAGGTCCCAGTAGAGGGGGACGAAGGGGGTCTGGGAGCTCTGCTGGACGCGGTGCTCGAGCTCCTTCAGGAGGCTCGTCTTGCCCAGCCGACGGGCCCCCAGGATCCAGACGGAGTGGCGCTCGCCCTCCAGGATCTCGCGCAGGATACCGGAGCGCCCGAAGAAGTTGTCCCCCCGGACCCAGCTCCCGGCGATGAAGGGGTTGCGCATGCGAGGGCCCCTAGTCTACTTCAGGCGGAGGCCGTCTGCCCCAGGGTCAGGGCCTCCCGGGTGTCGCTCCCGCCTTCGAAGCGCACGGTCTCCCGGACCGCCTCCACGTCGGCCCCCGTGATGGTGGTGCGTCTCTCCTCGAGAATGCGGTTGACGGCGTGGACGCAGAACTTCTGGATGAGGTAGGGCCGGAGCTGGGAGAGCTCGAGGATCTTCTCCACCGCCTCTCCTTGGAAGCTGAAGATGCCGGCCACGGGGGTGCGGATCAAGGCCTCCGCCTCCTCGCGGGAGAAGGCCTTGAGCTCGATCTCGTCGAAGAAGTTGTACCAGGGGCTGACCTCGCTGTTCCAGGTTCGCTTGATCCCCACCCCGCACATCACCGCGACCAGGTTCTCGGAGAAGGTCTTCATGAAGATGCCGCGCAGGCGCTGGTTGACCCGCTCGGAGTACTCGTTGAGCACATCCACTTCGTCGATGAGCAGGGCCAGCTTGATCTTCCGGGGCGTGCGGGTCTTGAGCTCTTCGATCACCCGCTGCAGGTCGTGGCTGAAGTCACGGCCGTCGTAGCCCTCGGCGGAGGGGCGGTGGCGGAGGGCGGCGAGGGTGGCGGGTGACAGCTCGAGGCTTTCCACCACGTCCGCCATCAGGGCGTGGAAGAACGCCGTCTCCGGCACGCCCTGGAGGTCGGTGAGGACGGGGAAGAAGCGGTAGTCGGTTCCCTCGTCCTCGGCCAGCGTCTTCTTGAGGTGATAGAGAAACGTTGTCTTTCCGATCCGACGCTCGCCCGTGACCATCAGGCTGTTGTGGTGGAGCACGTTGAGCATGCGGGCCATGAGCTTCTGGCGTCCGAAGAACATGTCCTCGTCGAGGACGGGAGCGCCCGCGATGTAGGGGTTGAACCGGCGGCGCACGGCCCGCCGCCGCCGCGCCCGCTGCGCGCCCCAGCCCAGCCCGATCATGCCCACCGCCGCCCCCAGGGCGGAGGGAAGGAAGTAGGCCGTCTCGTAGAACCGGAGGCGCCGGGTGAAGTGGAAGATCTCGAAGGAGGTGAGCCCGGTGTTGTCGATGGCGGTGACCGTGATCTCGTTGGCCCCCGGCTCGAGGGGCAACTCCCGCTGGAAGGTCAGGGTGCGCGGGGTCTCCCCCGGGTCCAGGGGAGGGCTCGGGGTCTGCTCCGCGACCAGCTTGCCCCCCACCCGGAATTCCACCTTGTCGATGCCCCGGTCGTCGTTCGCGATGCCCACCAAAGCCACCGTGGGCCCCTCGATGGTGTCCCGGCCCGGGCGCGGCTCGAAGAAGCTCAAGCGGGGGGGCTCGTTGGG
>DATMQU010000216.1:0-10577 GCA_035566715.1 Vicinamibacteria bacterium | reverse complement strand
GACAACACCAGCGTCCACCCCGAGCGCTACGCCGCGCTGGAAGGGCTGGCCACGCGTCTGGGCAAGGGCGTGGCGGACCTGCTCGGGCCCGGGGTGGAGCTCGTCCGCCAGGCCGGGCTGGCCGAGGAGGTCGGGGCCTTTACATTCGAGGACATCCTCAAGGAGTTGGAGAAGCCCGGGCGCGATCCCCGCACTGCCTTCGTCCCCTTCGCCTTCCGGGAAGACGTGCACGACCTTCCCGACTTGAAGCCGGGGATGGCCTGCCCGGGGATCGTGACCAACGTGACCAACTTCGGCGCTTTCGTGGACATCGGCGTCCACCAGGACGGCCTCGTCCACATCTCCCAGCTCGGGGCCCAGTTCGTGAAGGACCCCCGCGACGTGGTGAGCCCGGGGGACCGGGTGACGGCCCGCGTGCTCCAGGTCAACCTGGAGAAAAAGCAGATCTCGCTCAGTCTGAAACCCGCGCCGCCCGAGCGGAAACCCCCGCGCCCGCCGCGCCGGGAGGCCCGGGCGACGCCCCCTCCTGCCCCTGCGCCCGCTTCCCGGTCCGCGCCCCGGCCCGCGGGGCCCCAAGCCCGGCCCGCACCCCGAGAGGTGTCCCGCCCGCCCGCGGGGGCCCGGCGACCGCCCGCCCCCCGTCCGACGCCTCGGAGCCGGGCCGCGCCTCCGCTCGACAAGGTGCCCGCCTTCAACAACCCGTTCGCGGTCCTGGCCCGGCTCAAGGGGCCGGGGAAGGGCAGGCCCGAGGAAGGCGGCTGAGGAGTCGCTTCACGCGCGGGCGCGGCTCCCCCCGGGAATCGACCGGACGCGCTCGGGGGCGGGCTCTCTGCCTGGTCAGGAAGACTTGACGCCCGCGATCTTCTCGATGATGGGCCGCGAGCCCTCGAGGGCCACCCGCTGCAGGTAGAAGGCGAGGCCGCGCGGCCCCCCCAGCTCTTCGCCCCCGCCCGCGCGCCCGGGGCCCCCGTGGACGAGGGAGGGCAGCACCGTTCCCGGCCCCGGAGACTGCTCCGCGATGCGGGCGCTGCCCAGGAACACGCGGCCGTGAAACGGGGCCAGGCCCAGCACGACATCGACCGTGAATGCGGCGTCTTCCGAATAGACGGAGGCGACCAGGCCCCCGCCCCCCCGGGCCACGATCTCCGCCGCCTCCCCCGGTCGCCCCGAATAGGGCACCACCGTGGCCACAGGGCCGAAGACCTCCCGCCCGTGGACGGCGGGGGCGTCCGCCCCCGGCTCGACCTCGATGAGGGCGGGGGAGAAGAAGAAACCCTTGCCGGGGGTCGCGCCCAGGGCCACAACCTCCGAGACTCCGAACACCAGCCGGCCGTCCGCGGCCAGGGCGGAGACGCCTTCGCGCACGTCGCGGAGCTGGGAGGCGGTGGCCAGGGGGCCCATGCGCACGCCGTCGTGGGCGGGGTCTCCGACCGTGATCCTGCCCAGCTCGTCCACGAGGTCGTCCCGGACCCGGGCCGCCAGCGGAGCGGGGGCCAGGACGCGGCGGATGGCGGTGCACTTCTGGCCCGCCTTCTGCGTCATGTCCCGGAGCACATCCTTCAGGAAGAACGCGTAGGTCTCGGAGCCGGGCGCGGCGTCGGGTCCCAGCACCGCCGCGTTCAGGCTATCCGCCTCCACGTTCACCCGCACCGAGTTCCGCAGCACCTGGGGCAGGGAGCGTATCTTGAGGCCGGTGTCGCTCCCGCCCGTGAAGGCGACCACGTCCTGCGGTCCCAGGTGCTCGAGTAGGTCGCCCACCGGACCCACGAGGAGCGAGAGCGCGCCCTCGGGCAGGACCTGCTTCTCGAGCAGGATCTCCACGATGCGGTGGGCGAGGAGGGCGGAGCTGGTGGCGGGCTTGCTCAGCACCGGCACCCCCGCCAGCAGCGCCACCGCCGCCTTCTCGGCCAGGCCCCAGGCCGGGAAGTTGAAGGCGTTGATGTGAACGGCCACCCCCAGGCGCGGGACCGCGATGTGCTGGCCGTGGAAGCGGGGTGAGCGGCCGAGGGTGATCCCCTCCCCGTCCACGAGGAACGTGGCCTCCCCGAGGCCCTGGCCGATCTCGGCGTAGGCGGCCAGGGTGAAGATGGCCCCGTCCACGTCGAACTTCGCGTCCCCGCGAGTGTTGCCCCCGCTCCTTACGGAAAGGTCCAGCAGCTCGTCGCGGTGGGCCTGGAGGGCCTTGCCCATGCCCCCGAGGAGGGCGCCGCGCTTCGCGAAGGTGAGGGCGCGGAGGGCGGCTCCGCCGCGGGTGCGGGCGAAGGCCAGGGCGGCCTTCCCGTCGATGGCCCCCCCTCCCACCGAGGCCAAGGGCTCCTCGGTGGCGGGGTTCACGAGGGTCTCCCCGGGGGCGCCCCCCCTCTCCACCCAGCGCCCTCCGAGGTGGCTCTTGAGGTTGAGCACAGGCGTCACTCTGTTATCCCGAGCTGTCCGAGGATGAAGGCGTAGTCGAAGGCCACTTCGTGCAGGAAATCGTAGCGTCCCGAGGCCCCGCCGTGACCGGCCTCCAGGTTGATCTTGAGGAGGAGGAGCCGCGGATCGGTCTTGAGCGTGCGCAGGCGGGCCACGTACTTCGCGGGCTCCCAGTACATGACTTGGCTGTCGTGGAAGGAGGTCTTCACGAGCATGGCCGGGTAGGCCTTGGCCTCCAGGTTGGTGTAGGGGCAGTACGTCTTCAGGTAGTCGTACTCCTCCTTCTTCTTGGGATTGCCCCACTCCTCGAACTCGCCCACCGTCAGGGGCAGGGTCTCGTCCAGCATGGTGTTGATCACGTCCAGGAAGGGCACCTTCAAGACCACCGCCTTGAAGAGGTCGGGGCGCGCGTTGGCCACCGCGCCCATGAGGAGCCCGCCCGCGCTGGCTCCCTCGATGACCAGGCGGTCGGCCCGGGTGAAGTTCTCCGCGATCAAGAATTCCGCGGCCGCGATGAAGTCGGTGAAAGTGTTCCGCTTCTTCATCATCCGCCCGTCGTCGTGCCAGGGCTTGCCGAGGTCGCCCCCGCCCCGGACGTGCGCGAATGCCATGACCACCCCGCGGTCGAGCAGGCTGAGCCGGTTCGAGGAAAAGGCGATGGGGAGGGGGAACCCGTAGGCGCCATAGCCATAGAGATAGAGGGGGGCGTGGCCGTCGCGTTTCAACCCTTCCTTGTACACGATGGACAGCGGGATGCGGACGCCGTCGGGTGCCGTGGCGTGCCCGCGCTCGGACCGGTAACGGGCCGCCTCGTAGCCGCCCAGGACCTCGGTCTGCTTCAGAAGCGTCGACTCCCGGCGCTCGAGGTCATAGTCGAAGACGGAACTGGGCGTCACCAGCGATTGGTAGCTGTAGCGGAAGGTGGCGGTGTCGAACTCCGGGTTCGGCCCCGCAAAGGCGGAGTAGACCGGCTCCGGGAAGGCCAGCCGGTGCGCCTCCCCCGTGCGCAGATGGGCCACGCGGAACTGGGGCAGGCCGTCCTCGCGCTCGGAAAGGATGTAGTGGTCGCGGAAGACATCCACCCCCTCCAGCATCACCTCCGAGCGGTGGGGGACGACCTCCCGCCAGTGCTCGCGGGAGGGGCTCCCCACGGAGGCCGACACCAGCCGGAAGTTGCGGCCCCGGTCGTTGGTGCGGATGTAGAAGAGGTCTCCGTGGTGGTCGATGTCGTACTCCTCGTCCGGGAGGCGGGGGGCGATGAGCCTCCAGTCCCCCCCCGGCTCGTCCGCGGGCAGGTAGCGGGCCTCGGAGGTGGTGTGGCTCGAGACGCTGAGGATCAGGTAGCGGAGGCTTCGCGTCCGGTGCACGCTCACGCTGAAGGCTTCGTCGCCCTCCTCGTACACGAGGTCGTGGGCGGAGGTCCCCAGGCGGTGCCGGTAGAGCCGATACTGCCTCTTGGTGGACTCCTCCTCCACGGTGTAGAAGAGGGTTTTGTTGTCGGCGCACCAGGCCACCGAGCCCGTCCGCTCCGCCCGCAGGGGCCCGACCTCTCCCGTGCGCAAGTCTTTCACCTGGAGGGTGTACTGCCGGAAGCCGGTGTTGTCGGTGGAGTAGGCCAGCAGGGAGGCGTCGTCGCTCACCGCGTAGGAACCCAGGGCCATGAACTTCTGCCCTTCCGCCAGCTGGTTCAGGTCGAGGGTGATCGCTTCCGGGGCCTCCCGGCTCCCCTTGCGGCGGCAGTGGATCGGGTACTGCTTACCCTGCTCGGTGCGTGAGTAGTACCAATAGCCGCCCTTGCGGTAAGGGACGCTCTCGTCCGTTTCCTTGATGCGGGCGAGCATCTCCTTGTAGAGCGCCTCCCGGAGGGCCGCCGTCGGCTTCATGACCGCGTCCGTGTAGGCGTTCTCCGCCTGGAGGTAGGCCGCCACCGCGGGGTTCGTCTTGTCGCGGAGCCAGAAGTAGTCGTCCACCCGCCGATCTCCGTGGAGAACGTCCACCTTGGGAGCCTTGGGCGCGACGGGGGGCGCGGGGACCGCGGGAGCGCTCAGATCGAGGATGGAATCCTTCATGACGCCGCAAAATCACAGGCTATTCGGGGCGACCCTGGCTGTCAAACGACCCTCCCCCCGAGGCGCGAGCCGCTCCAGGGGGAAGACCTCGGCCGAAACCTCGCGCGCGTAGTGGGCGAGCGGGGCCTCTTCGGGCCGCGTGAGACCGGCGGCGGCGAGAAGGGTCTCCTCCAGGCCGTCGACCCGGGCCGGCTGCAGCGGGTAGGGGCGGTGGTGGACGCGGCCGCGATAGAGGCCCCCCCGGCCCTGCGTGTAGAGGACGTACCGCTCGGCCAGAAAGTACTCCAGGCTGCCCGGAGGGGCGACCCCCGTCGGGCCTGCGGGGGCGTAGCGGACCCTAAGGCGGGCGGCCCCGGCGCCCCGGCGATCGGAGGTGTAGCGGACGGCGCCCTCGGCCTCTGGCTGGAGCCGCATGCGCGCGAGGTGGTAGGGCAGCCTGAAGAATAGGCGGCCCGTCAGGACCGCGAGCGGACTGGAGGCGTCCAAGCTGAAGAACCAGACGCCCGGCTCTCGGCCCTCGAGGTGAACGTAGGTGCGGACGTTGACCTGGCGGAAGTGGGAGAAGGGGGGGAAGGGCGGGGCCCAGGCGGGCCGCACCCCCGTCATCATGAATGGAACCAGACCCACATACGCCCGGCCCTCGAAGGTGTCGAGGGAGAGGGCGGCGGGAAGCCGGGGCCGGAGCGCCGCCGCCGGCACCGTCCAGTGCAAGAAGAGAAGCTCGGCCCAGCGCTGGTCGATCGCCGCCCGCCCCGGGGGCCGGCGGGTCGGGAGGACGCGGTCGATTTCCACCCCGCTCACTTCCTGGGCTTGAGGGACGCCATCATCTCCTTGGCCGCGCTCCGGTCCAGATGAGCCAGCCCCGCGAACTCCTGGCCCGAGAAGAGCCCCTCCGCGCCGTCGATCGTGACCTGGTCGCCCGTCTGGTAGGGGCTGGCGTCGCTCAGCAGGTAGGCGATCAGGTTGGTGAGCTCCCAGTGCTCCCCGAAGCGCTTTCCGGGGACGCGCCGCAGGGCCTGCTTCTCCATCTCCGAGCCCCCGAGAAGGCGGCTGAACGCCCCCTCCGTGGGGAAGGGGCCGGGGGCGACCGCGTTCAGGCGAATGCCGTAGACCGCCCACTCCACGGCCAGCGAGCGCATCATGGCCAGCACGCCCGCCTTGGCGGCCGCGGAGGGGACGACGAAAGCGGAACCGGTCTCGGCGTAGTTGGTGGTGATGGAGAGGACCTCGCCTTTGGCCTTGCGGGCGATGAGCCGGCGCCCCAGCTCGGTGGTGCAGTGGAACGTGCCGTAGAGCACGATCTGCACCACGGAGTGGAAGGCGTTGGGGGAGAGGTCCTCGGCGGGGGCCAGGAAGTTCCCGGCCGCGTTGTTGATGAGCTGGTTCGCGGGGCCGAGCTCGCTCTCCGCGGCGTCGAAGGCGGCTTTCACGGCCGCGGGGTCGCGCACGTCGGCGGGAACACCCATGGCGACCCCCCCCGCGGCGCGGATGGCCCCGACCGTCTCCGCGAGGGGGTCTGCTCGGCGGCCGAGGAGGGCCACCCGCGCCCCCAGGCCGGCCAGACGCAAGGCGGTGGAGCGGCCAAGGCCGGTCCCCCCGCCGGTGATGATCGTGGTCTTTCCCTGGAGCAGGTCGGGCCGGAATGGTTCGAACATGGAGGTGCCTCCCCCACGAATCCTACCCCTCCCCGCGGGAAGGACGCTTCGAGAAGCCGTTGGTGGTAGCCGGCCCCAGGTCGGCCTGTCTTCGCTGGCTTGGGGAGGCTAGCCCTTTGTCGCGCGGGGGGCCAGACCCTGATCCGCCAGGAAAGCCTCCGCGGCCGCCCGATGGTCGCCCTGCAGCTCCAGGACCCCGTGCTTGACCGTGCCCCCCGCACCGCAAGCGGACTTGAGCGCCCGCAGCAGGCGGGAAAGCTCTGCCACGCTCCCCGGCAGTCCGGCCACGAGCGTGACCACGCGGTCGGAGGCTCGGCGCTCCAATCGGATTCGGATTCCACCCTGCGGAGGGGCGGGCGGGGGGCTCTTGGTCTTCGGCTCCCGCTCTCCCCCGGTGGAGTAGGCGAGCTTGGTCTCGCGCTCACGCGCCATGGATCCCTTTTTAACACGCCCGTTCGTGCTAAAATAAAGCTCTGCGGCGCGCCGATGAGACGCTAGCGGTGCCAGAAGGCCCAGGAGCAAGGGTATGGCCAACAAGGGAAGAGCCACTTTCGCCAAGAGACAGAAGGAGATAGCCCGCCAGGAGCGCGCACGGGAAAAGGCGGCCAAGCGCGTGGAGCGGAAAGAAGCCAAGGGCAAGGTCGAGAGGGGCACCGTCGACGTGGACCCCGACATCGCCGGTATCGTGCCCGGGCCCCAACCCCTCCCCTACGACCTCCTGGACGAAGAGAAGTAAAGAGCCTCCCTCTTCAGCGGGTCAGCACCTCCACTCCCTCCGTCCCTATGTACAGCGTGTGCTCGGCTTGGGCGACCGCCCGGCCGCTGGTCTCGACGAGGGGAGCGTAAGCCGACAGCCGTCCCCGGGCGAGGAGCGCGGCCAGGGTCTCTTCCACCAGCGGCCGCGGAAAGCCCGCCAGGTCCCGCCGGGCGAAGGGGAGGCCGTTTCTGGCCTCGAGGGCGGCGAGGATGCCCGGCTCCAAGCCGGACCCGTTCCTCGGGCCGGGGGGCAGACGGAAGACCTCGGGCGCGCCCTCCTCCGCCACTAAGCCCAGGCCCTCGGTGGCGAAAGGCTCTATGGCCAAGACCGCATCCACCGCGAGCCGGTCCTCCGACTCCTCGGGGACGTTCGGAATGGGGGGCGGGCAGTGGACCGTCCAGCGGCCCACGTGGTGGCCGCAGAGGTTCCGCATGGGGCGCAGCTCGTAGCGGCGGAGGGTGGCTTCGATGGCGGCCGAGATCCGGCGCACCGGGACCCCCGGTCCGGTCGCGGCGATGGCGGCCTCCAGCGCCGCCCCCGCGGCCTCCACCAGCCGCCGCCCCTCCGGCCGGTCCCCCACGTTCACGGTGAGGGCGGTGTCCACGACGTAGCCGTCGATGTGGACCCCGATGTCGAGCTTGGCCAGATCTCCCTCCGCATAGACGGTCTGGTCCTCCGGGGACGGGCAGTAGTGGGCAGCCACGTGGTTGCGGGAAGACTGAGCGGGAAAGGCGAGGGCCGCGCCCCGGCGACGGATCTCGTGCTCCGCCGCCTCGCACACCTCGCGCAGGGAGGCCCCGGGCACGATGAGCCGCGCCCCCATGTCGCGCGCGGCGGCCGCCACCCGGCCGGCCTCCCGCAGCGTCTCGAGGACGGAGGGGGACAAGACCCGCTAGCCGTCCTTCCGCATGGTGGCGATCATCTCCGCGATCCGGGCCTCGGCCGTGGCCGCGGGCAGCAGGCAGGTCCCGGCGCCCTTGTGGCCCCCGCCCCCGTAGGTCGACATGAGCATGCCCACGTTGGTGCGGCTGGTGCGGTTGAAGATCGAGTGCCCGACGGCGGCCGCGACGTGCTCGCGGCTCGGCCCCCAGTGCACGCGCAGGGAGATGTTGGCCCGGGGGAAGAGGGTGTAGACGATGAAGCGGTTGCCCACCGGAATCGGGCTCACCTCCCTGAAGTCCGTGAAGACCACGTTCCCCTCAAGGCGCGAGTTGGCGACCGTGGCCTGGCGGAACTCCGCGTCCTGCTCCTTGATCCGGGCCACCCGCCGCTGCACCTCGGGCAGGGCCAGGATCTCCTCGATGGGCCGGGTCTTCACCCAGTTCACGAGCCGGAGGAAGTAATCCTGGTAGGCCCCGAGGCCGGTGCGGGGGTCGAGGGTATAGCCGAGGAGGATGTAGTCCTTGGGATCGAGCACGTCGTCGAGGTTGAGCTGGGCCGAGTCCAGCCGATCCGTCTCCGCGAGCAGGCGCTCGTAGTTCTGGATCCGCGGGTTCCGAGTGACGTAGTACTCGTAGACCACGCGGGCCGCGCTGGGGGAGAGGCCGTAGCGGCCCTCGAACTTCTCGGGAGGACGCTCGTTGCTCTCCGTCAGGAGGTGGTGGTCGAACCACTTGCCGCAGCCGGACTGGTAGGGCAGGTTGGCCAGGATGTCGTCCTCGGTGATGGCCAGCCGCTTGTCGGTAACGTCCTGGGGGTGGACGAGCAGGATCTCGTCGATCTCTTCCGAGCTCGTGATGATGACCGCGCACGTCAGGCCGTCCAAGTCCCCGCGTGTCACGAGCCGCATGGCTGACCTCCCCGGTGGGAAGCCGCATCCTACCGCCGGGCCGGGCGGCGAATCAACGAAAGACCCCTGAAAAGCGAAAACGCCCGGGGCCGCGAGGCCCCGGGCGTCCCTAGGTTCTAGTGGTATGAGCCTTTAGGCGATCTTGGTGACGTTGGCAGCCCGGGGTCCCTTCGGGCTATCCACGACCTCGAACCGTACCTTGTCACCCTCGTTGAGGGTCCGGAAACCCTCAGCGCGAATCTCGGAGTGGTGGACGAACACGTCCGGCCCTCCCTCGCGAGACAAGAAACCAAAACCCTTGGACTCGTTGAACCACTTAACCGTGCCTTCGATCATGAACGTGCAGGCCTCCTTAGCCTTTGCCTAGCGCCACGTCACCTGCGCGCCCACGAACCAAAGCCGCCCACCGTGGGCGGCCTCTTCCGAACGCCAGAGCGGGGGCAACTAGTGCGACCTGAACGGTATCAGAACCGAGGAACGCCTGTCAAGGCCAAGCCGACCCTCGCCCCTGCGGGCTCAGGAGGATACAGTCGCCCTCCCCTCGGCCTCGGGGTGGGCCGGGGCGCCCTGATGGCGGGCTCTCCGAGACGCCCGGCCGAGCCGGTCACTGGGGGGTGACCTGACGGAGACGGCGTTGGCTCACGTCGTGGGCTGGACCCCGGGCCTCGGATCGCCGGCCGCCCCTCGAGCCCCGGGTGCGAAACGGCCCCCGAGCGGCTTACCCGGCGGTCGGCTCCTTGGGGGGTGGGAGCAGGCCGCCCATGGCCCAGCCGAGCGCGCCCGCGATGCCACTGGTGAGGGTGTTCGCCACCAACCCTCCCGCGCGAATCCCCAGGGCCACGCCGAAGGGAACCTCCGCCAGCTGGTTCAAGGCGGTCGGATGGTTGAAGTAGGTGTGGAGCCCGAAGAGGTAGGAAACCACCGTCGAGAGCAGGACCACGAGCTGGGAGATGACGCCGAACGTCATGGCCAGGCCCACCGCGGCCAGGATCCGGTAGTCCCGCCAGCGGCGGCAGAAGGCCGCGTAGAACAACGAGGAGAACAGCGTCACGATGACGATGCTGACCTTGTCCGTCCCGCGCTCGTAAGGGACACCGAAGAGGCTCATCCCCCACCGGGTGCCGGCCACAATGGCCAGGATCACCAGATATAGCCGGGCCAGCCTCAGGTTCTCGGCCATGATTGCTTGCTCCCTTGGAGATGAAGGGGTTAGGCCCAGCCGAGGCCGCTGCCCTCGTGGTGGACCGCCAGGTCACGGGCGAAGGCCTCGAGATCCACCAGGATCTGGGGGGCGGGAGGACTCGCCAATCCGCAGACGTGAACGCCCTTGACCCGGGCCGTGTCCGGCCGGTCCCGCACGGCCTCCGCCTCCCTGGCCCGGGTGAGGGCGCGAGCATAGTCCTCGAGCGCTACCTCCCCGGGATCGTCGAGCGCGAACCCGGCGCGGAACGTCAGTTCGTGGCAATCGGTGCGGGGTTGACGGCGGCTCATGGCGAGACCCCACCATAGCATAGGCAGGCGGGTTTGACGCCGCCCGGGCGGCGGCGCTAGAGTGTGGGTTCCTTAATTTCCAGCGCGCCCATGCCCATCGAGAGCGAGGCCCCCGACTACTTCGGCCGCTACCAGGTCCTGGAGGAGCTGGGCTCGGGGGCCATGGGTGTGGTCTACCTTTGCGTGGATCCCCGCCTGAGCCGGCCGGTAGCGATCAAGGTCATGCGCCGGTCGGAGTTCATGACCCCCGCCGAGCAGGAGCAGTACCAGGCTCGCTTCCAGCACGAGGCGGAGGCGGCCGGGCGGATGAACCACCCCGACATCGTCCAGATCTACGACGTGGGCCCCGCCTACCTGGTCATGGAGTTTCTCGAGGGCCAGCCCCTCTCCGCGATCCTCAAGGA
>DATMQU010000215.1:0-5922 GCA_035566715.1 Vicinamibacteria bacterium | reverse complement strand
GAGGTCGGAGGCCCTCTTTCCCGACAGGTTCGGCGTCTGCGGGAGACCGTGGGGCAGGGGTCCAAGCGCGGGCCACGGGTGAGACCCCGGCTGTCCCGTTTGACGACCCCTCCCGAGGAGCGGCGGACGCGGCGGGGTGGGTCTCCTACGAGCCCGGAAAGACGTCGTACACGTAGTCGTGGGCGGCCAAGGCCCGCTTGTCGAGGGTGCCCGCAGCCACGCGCCGGACGACCTCCTCGCGGGCCAGGTCGAAGATCGCTTCCAGGACCTGCGCGCGCTCCTGCATGTTCGCCTGACCCACCACGAAGAGCACCCGTGCGCTGTGCTGGATATAGCGGGGCGAGAGGAGCTGTCGCTTCAGGATCTCCATGATCAGGGATGCCTTTGAGCGATCAAAGCGGCCGGGATCGCCGCGGCGGTCCAGTTCCGCGAAGAACGCTTGCGTCCACTCCTGGTGGCAGCCCCACAACCTCTCGAACAGCTCCCGGTCGAAGCGCGTTCCGGCCTTGATCTCGAAGGCGTTCACCGCCGGCACGACCCCGTCCTCGGTGAGAGCCGGCCGCTTGAGGTGGCCGTCCCTGGTGATTGCGGCCTGGTGATGGAGGAGAGTCCAGAGCCACGACACATCGATTCGGTAGGTGGCGAGGTCATTCATGAACCGCAAGGAGAGCTCGTAGTCATCGATCGCGGCCGCGAAGTTGCCGTTGAGGATCTGGAAGCCGTAGTTCGCGGCCATGTAGAAAGCATGCTGGATGTGCTCGATGGTGATCTCCCCCTTCGGTGCCTCGTAGATGGCGTCCCAAAGCTCTGCCGTGAAGAGCTTTTCCGGCGTTCCGATGGTGTCCCGCGTGATTACCCTGGGCAGGATCTTCGCCTCCGCGTTCAACAGGCCGCGCGACTGGAGGAGGAGACGCTCCGCCTCCGCGAGGCCGCTCGCGACCGTGGGCACCGGTTTTCCCTTCACGTCCAAGGTTTCGAGGGGGGCATCGATGATCGCTTGGAGCCGGGTCAGGGCGACGCGTAGAGGCTCGTTGCCGGCGGCGACGTAGGCCGGTTCGGGGCTGGCCACCCAGCTTTGCCGATAGGCGTCATAGAGCCGCCCCTTGACGCGGCCGGCGAGGATGTCCCCCAGGGTGGGCGGCTGGCCGGCGGGCAACGGCTCCTCGGGCACGAACATGAGCCCGAGCAGGCGCTCTCGCAGCTTGTCGATGACCATCGCCCGCAGAGCCAGGGGGTTGTATCTCGAGCGACGGTAGGGGTCGGTCGGCTGATAGATCATGACCGCCGCCATCCCGCCGATCGGCGCGCCCTGGCGGAGCTCGCCCGCCTGCATGCCGGCCATGAGCATCATCAGGGCGTTGTACCGCTGATAGGCAATCATGTTCGGAGAGGCCATGCTGATAGCCTGCGGATCGGGAAAGATGCCATGGGGGTCGTCCTTCCACATCTCGATCAGGCTGGCTAGGTAGTCCCAGCGGCCGACGTTCGTCCCCAAGAGCCGGCGCCGCAAGACCCAGGCGATCACGGGCAGGAAGCGGCCCGCATTCCCCTCCTCGTAGAGAACCTTGATCTTGAAGGTGCCGGGCCGGACACCGATCAAAGCCTCCAGTCCCGACAGGAGTCTCTCCACTATGAGGGCTTCCTGAGGAGTTTGAATCTTGGGGATGTAGTAGTACACGCCCGTGCCGGCGCGGGTCAGCCGCTCGAAGCAGCTGAGCGTCCACAAGAGCGTGATCACGATGAGGCCGGGCACCGGCTCGCCATCGACCGTCACATGGTCGTACCGCACGTGCATGCCGGGAGGCCGGGCAAACCGGGTTGGCCAGCCTTCCGGGGGCGTCGTGATCCGGTAGGTCCGCTTCTGGCCCCTCTTCACGACCTCATAGGGACGGCCGCTCCACCGACCCTCGAAAATCTCCTTCGCATTCTGGAGCGCGGCGAAGACCCCCAGCCCCTGCTGGCTGGGCGCCCCCTCGGGCTGAAAATGGGAGGGTGCCGCGTCCTCAAAGTCCGGCATGTTCATGGGTGCCGGGCTGTTGAGCGCGTTGAAAGCCATGTCCAGCGGATGCCACGGCCCCGTGAGCTCCAAGCCGGGATTCGTCAAGGGGTGCGCGTCTTTCGGGATGGGCACATCCTCGTTGAGCCGCCAGCGCCACTCGCTCTCCCGATCGAGCATGTTATCGATCAGGCCTTGGAGGACTTGGCGAAACGTCCAGACCCGGCCGCTCACCGGATCTTCAAACGTGTCCTCCCACTTCGGCCATTCATACTTCTTGCGGGCGGGCGCGGGGGAGTGGAGCAGGGCGCGCCGCGCGGTGAGAGCGGCGGCGATCCCGGGGCCCAGCTCTCGGGTCAATCCGGCGATGGCCTGCTCGACGTTTATCTCTCGGCCGTTGACCTTCTTCGTCCCGAAGAGGTCGGGGAACTTCTGGAGAATGTCCTCACGGATCATGGCGCCCTCCCCAGCTCCGTTGCGACGAGCGTGCCGTGCACGCAGGGCAGGAAATAGAGCACCATTGTCAGGAGGGCGTCAAGCTCCGCGCCCCCCTTTCGAAGAAGCTGGAGCACGCGAGCCTGGAGTTGACATCCTTTACAGGCTGGGCC
Organism: Vicinamibacteria bacterium; assembly: GCA_035566715.1. Classification (GTDB taxonomy): domain Bacteria; phylum Acidobacteriota; class Vicinamibacteria; order Fen-336; family Fen-336; genus DATMML01. The sequence goes on along the minus strand of DATMQU010000215.1, from coordinate 3,318 downwards.
TATGATCCGCCGATTTTCCTGGGCCATTTCCCCGGAGGCTGATCCCTGGTGTGGGCACGGTCCTCATCGGGTGTACGTACGACACTCGGGTCAGGCCTTCCCAACCACAGCCTGATCGCGTGCGCCCCTCCCTCGCCTTCGTTGCGGACCCCGACCGCGCGACCCCCCGAGACCCTGAAACCAAATTGAGGCCCTATGTATCACCAGAACTACAATCCAACGGGAAGCGTCCTTCTTTCCACCATCGTAGCTGCCATTCCGATCGTGGTCCTGCTGTACTTCATCGCTCTGCATCCCCATCGTGACAAGGACGGGGTGAGGCACCTCGGCATCGCCGCTCCCCAGGCGGCATTCTTCGGAGTACTCGCCGCCTTCCTCGTCTCCTGCCTGGCCTTTGGGATGCCCCTGGCCTCCGCCTTCTCCGCCTTTGCCTTGGGGTCGCTCTCGGGGTTTCTGGGGATTATCTGGATTGTCCTGGCGGCCATGTTCCTCTACACCATGACCGTCACTACCGGTAAGTTCGAGATCGTGAAGGAGTCAATCACGCACATCTCGTTCGACCGGCGCCTCCAGGTCCTACTCATCGCTTTCTCCTTCGGGGCCATCATCGAGGGCACCTCGGGCTTCGGGACCCCCGTGGCCATTGCGGGGGCCGTGATGGTAGGCCTCGGGTTCAAGCCCTTCCAGTCGGCCGTGCTCAACCTCCTCGCCAACACCGCTCCCGTGGCCTGGGGGGCCATCGGCACGCCGATCGTGACCCTGGCCGCGGTCAGCGGCCTGGACCAGCTCACCCTGTCCACCATGGCCGGCCACCAGCTTCCCTGGGTGTCCATCCTGGTGCCGTTCTGGCTCGTGGCCACTTTCGTGAAGATGGAGGGGGGAACGTGGAAGGAGGCCTTCGAGGTTTGGCCGGGGGCGCTCTGCTCCGGGGGGTCGTTCGCCATCATGCAGTATTTCGCCTCCGGAACGGCCGAAACGCACCTGATGACGGACGTGGTCTCCGGCGTCTTCTCCGTCGTCTGCACGGCCCTCTTCCTCCGCTTCGTCTGGCACCCCAAGACCCGCTTCCTCCTGAGGTCGGAGCGGGAGGCCAAGCAGGCTGTGGCCAAGTCGGCGGCGGCGGGCGGAGATGCCGCTACGAAGTACCGCTATACGGCGGGGGAGACGGCCTACGCCTGGCTCCCCTGGGCGATCCTGATCGGGTGCTGTGCGATTTGGGGGATGCCGGCCTGGAAGACCTACCTCAACAACCTCTTCTCCGGCGCCACCTTCAAGACCACCCTCCTCGGCTCCCCGTTCGCGGGCACGCTCTCCCTGCCCGCTTGGGACATGCCGGCGCTGCACAACCTGGTGCAGCGTATGCCGCCCGTAGTGGCCGCCAATGCCAAGCCCGAGGCGGCCCGCTTTGTCATCAACTGGCTGTCCGCGGCGGGCACGGGGGTGTTCGTGGCCGCGCTCCTATCCGGCCTCGCCCTCAGGCTGAGCGCCGCCCAATGGAAGGAAGCCGTGGCCCGAACCGCCCGTCGAATGAAGGTCCCGGTCCTGGTCATCGGCCAGGTGCTGGGTCTCGGTTTCCTCACGCGCTACTCGGGCACGGACGCGGTCCTCGGCCTTGCCTTCACGGGCGCGGGAGTGATGTACCCCTTCTTCGCCGCCTACCTGGGTTGGCTGGGCGTCTTCCTCACCGGTTCCGACACCGCCTCCAACGCGCTCTTCGGCAGCCTCCAGCGGATCACCGCCCAGCAGCTGCACCTGAACGAGGTCCTGATCGTGGCCACCAACTCGACGGGTGGCGTCATGGGCAAGATGATCGATGCCCAGTCCATCATGGTGGCTTGTGCCGCCTGCTACGACGATCCCCACGAGCGGTCCCACGCGCTGGGGCCGATCTTCCGCACCGTGTGGTGGCATTCGGTCGCGGGAGCGGCAGTGATCGGACTGATCGCCCTGCTGCAGGCCTACGTCTTCACGGGCGCCATTCCCATTCCGCCCGTCAAGTGAGGCCCGCGGGGTCAGCCCACGAGGAAGACGGTGCAGCTGCGCGCGCCCTGGGCGCCGATGACGAGCGCCTGCTCGATGTCGGCGGTCTTGGAGGGGCCGGAGATGAAGAGGCCGTAGGCGGGCTCCCGCCCCTCCAGCCGCGCGTAGGCTTCGTGCATGTCGGCCACGATCTCGCCCACCCCCACCACGAGCACCAGGTGGTCGGTAATGACGAAGATGGCGCGGTGGTGAAGGCGTCGACCCTCTAGCCACACCGCTCCGTTCTCGGCCACCGCAAAGTCCCCGGGCAGGACCGCCACGTCCAGGTCCTGGAGGGCATGAGGGTGGGGGATGGACTCGAAGTCGAGATCCGCCCGTCCCAAGCCGGGAACGAGCGAGATCACCTTGCGCGCGCCCGCGTAGAAGGGAATCTTCCGTAGAGCGGCGTCCGCAGCGGCGATATCCGGCACGCGCAGGCAGGCCCCCCCCACGCCGGCCAGCGATTCCTCGAATTGCCGGACCGGATCCGCGTGCTTGGCCCCGAGTCCAGACAGGTCGGGCAGGTCCGCGGGGGCGGGGGCGTTGCGCCGGAGCGCCCCCAGGATCGCCTCACGACTGTCCACGGCGCCTCCGGTAAAGGGTACGGAAGCTTTCCCGCGGCAAGGGCGGGAGCTCCCGCTGCCGCCCCCAAATGTTCCAGTCCGCGTAGACGAGCGCCCGCGGGAGGGCGGAAAGGATCCGCCGCGCCAAGAAGCCGGAGAGCCGGTAGAGGGATGGCGCGGCCAGCATCCGGGCCGCGACCTTTATGCCCAGCCGCTTGGTCCAGGGGAGGAGGCGCCGGCGGGCGATCTCTTGACGGAGGGAGAGCAGCTCGTGGTGCAGGTCGATCCGCACCGGGCAGACGTCGCTGCACGATCCGCACAGGCTGGAAGCGAAGGGGAGGGTGGCGAAGCGGGCGGGGTCGCGCATGGGCGCCAGGATCGATCCGATGGGGCCGGGCACGGTGTAGGCGTAGCTGTAGCCCCCGCTCCGCCGGTAGACGGGGCAGGTGTTCATGCAGGCGCCACAGCGGATGCAGGAGAGGGAGCGTCGGAAGAGAGGATCGCCCAAGAGGGCGGTGCGCCAGTTGTCAACGATGACGATGTGCAGCTCGCCACCGCGGCGGGGGCCGTGGAAATGGGTGGTGTAGGCGGTGAGGGGCTGGCCGGTGGCGGAGCGGGCGAGCAGTCGCAGAAAGACGCCCAGGTCACGCTGGCGCGGCACCAGCTTCTCGACCCCCATGCAGGCGATATGCACGGGCGGGAGAGAAGTGCCCATGTCGGCGTTGCCCTCGTTGGT
>DATMQU010000214.1:0-13095 GCA_035566715.1 Vicinamibacteria bacterium | reverse complement strand
GAGGGCGCGGAGCCGGGCCTCGTACCCGCCGTCCGCATCCGCCAACCGCGTCACCGCCCCATGCAGCTCCCGCTCGGCGTCGGACTCGAACAGCCCCGGCTCGATGACGGGGGAGCCTGCCTCTTGGGTCAGGATGTTCTTGGCCCGCTTGAAGGCCACGGCCAGGTGCTCGAAGTCCTCCTGGGCTTCCGCCCGCCCGCGATGGAGGGCCTTCAGGCGCACGAGGCAGTCGTGGGGGTCTTCGAGGGCGGAAACGGTGGGCGTGTAGAGGACGGCCGCCACCTCCTCCGCGGGGAAGCCCCGGGCCACGAGAACGTACTCCAACCGGTTGAGCAGGAACCCTTCGAGATCTTGGACGACCTCCGTCTGTTGTCGCTTGAACACGCCTGCGTATCCGGTCACCGCCGCGCCGACGAGGGCGGTCAGGCTGGGCCGACGCTCGGCCGCGTCCGCATGCCAGAAGTCCAGGAGGACCCGCACCGCGCCCTGGCCGGCGCGCCGCAGCCCGAAGGGGTCGCTGCTCCCGGTGGGCACGAGGCCCAGACCAAAATACCCGGCTAGGGTGTCGAGCTTGTCGGCCAGGGACACCGCCCCGAAGATCGTAGCGTCGGATCCGGCGAGATGGCCGGCGGGGGGGCTCCCCTCCTCGATGGAAAGCGGATGGTAGTGCCAGTACACGGCGGAGGCCACGTTCGGCCAGGGGTGCCCTTGGGCGCGGAGATAGATCCCGCCCATGGCCCCCTGCAGCTCGGGGAACTCCCGCACCATCAAAGTGGTCAGGTCCGCCTTGGCAAGTTGGGCTGCGTCCTGAGCGGCCTGGAGTTCAGGCTTCGTGAGGTAGCCGAGCTGCCCTCCCATGACATGAACCAACTTGACCAGGCGCTCGGTCTTCTCACGGTAATTCCCCAGGCCTTGGTGGAAAGTCACGCCCGCCAGTTCAGCAACACGATCGGCCAGCGGATGCTTCATGTCCTCGGCCCAGAAGAAGGCAGCGTCCCGCAGGCGGGCCATGACCACGCGCTCCATCCCGCGGGCAATCGACCCCGCACTCCTCCCGTCGCTGTCCGTGACCGCAGCGAAGCCGGACACACCAGATCCGCGGGCTCCGATCGGGATGTATTTCTGGTGATGTACCAGCACGGTAGCCACCACCTCAAGCGGCAATTGTTGAAAGTCAGCTGGGATCAGACCGGCCACCACACTTGGATGCTCGACGAGATCTGCCCACTGTTTCTGAAGGTAAGGCGCACCCTTGATCTCTCGATCGCCGATAACGCTGGTGAGCTCGTGCTCGATCCTGTCGATCCGCTCCTCCCGTGACAGTAGAACGGAGCGTCGTCGGAGCTGCTCCTGGAGGTCGACGAAGGAATTTATGCGCACATCCTGGGCGCTCTCCGGCTTGTGAAGGAGGCGATGCCCCCGAGTGGTGTTGCTGCTCTCCACGATTGCGCGACCCTTCCCGCCGTTCGCGGCTTCGTAGATAGTGAACGGGAGGACCACACCCTCGAGCAGGGCGACGATCCAGCGGATGGGCCGGCCGAACGGAAAGGCGCCCTTACCGTCATCCAGCCACGCGTCCCAGTTCATGCGCTTTGGGAAGTTGAGAGCGCGCAAGACCTCACTGATGATTCCCGGCATTACCGCAGCGGCTCCCTGCCCTGGCACCGGGCGAGAGTGGAAAACGTACTCCTCCGAAGTCGAGGTCAAACCACCGGCCGGCATTCCGCCAACGATGCCGGGTGCCCCCCTTCCCCCAGTTTGGAGGTCTTCGGGACGAATGCCCCACTTCTTGGCAAACCCTTCAGCGGCCTTGGTCCAGTTGCCTCCGGAATCTTTGGCGACTTTCTTGGCCGGCCCCCAGATGACCTCAACCCGGTCTGGTTGGCGCGCGAGCAGATCAGCGCGTAGCACGAGCCGGCGGGGAGTCTCAAAGGCCTGGACCTCTCCCGGTTCCAGCGACTCGCGGATGGCCGCCTCCGTGAAGCGATCGCGCAATTGGTCCGTAAGCCCGGGGAGCCAGGCGCTGGGCATCTCTTCAAAGCCAATTTCCAGGAGAAACTCAGGCACCTAGGGTCTCCGCAGGCGGAGGGCCCACGTGGGCGGCAGCTATCGCACAGGCTAGCTTGCGAATGCCCAGGATCATCCCCGCCCGCTGGCTCACGGAAATGGCGCCGCGCGCGTCAAGGACGTTGAAGGCGTGGGAGGACTTGAGGCACCAATCGTAGGCGGCGAGGACCGAACGCCCCCCCGCCGCCTTCAGCACCCGCCACCCCTCCGCCAAATAGTCGTCGAAGAGCTTCCGGTGCAGCTCGACGTCGGCCAGCTCGAAGGAGTACCGGGAGAGCTCGTACTCCTCCTCGTGGCGCACGTCCCGGTAGAGGCGGTCGGCCGACCAGCGAAGATCGTAGACATCGTCAACGTCCTGGAGGTACATGGCGATGCGCTCCAGGCCGTAGGTGATCTCGCCGGAGATGGGGGCGAGGTCGATGGCCCCCGCCTGCTGGAAGTAGGTGAACTGCGTGATCTCCTGCCCGTCCAGGAGCACCTGCCAGCCGATCCCCCAGGCCCCCAGGGTGGGCGACTCCCAGTTGTCCTCCTCGAAGCGCACGTCGTGGGCCGAAAGATCGATGCCGAGCGCCTCCAGGCTCTTCAAGTAGACGTCTTGGATGTCGGCCGGGGGGGGCTTCAGGATCACCTGAAACTGGAAGTGTTTGTAGAGCCGGTTGGGGTTCTGCCCGTAGCGACCGTCCGCGGGCCGGCGAGAGGGCTGGACGTAGGCCACGCGCCAGGGCGCTCTTCCAAGCACGCGCAGGAAGGTCTCAGGATGCATGGTGCCCGCGCCTACCTCCGCGTCCCAAGGCTGGTGGATGAGGCAACCCCGCTCCGCCCAGTAGCGCTCGAGAGTGAAGACGAGGTCCTGGAATGTACCCGGTGTCGGGCCCCTCACCGGCCCACCTCGCGCGCCACATCCTTGAGGACGCGGTGGGAGCGGAGCCGTCGCTCGAGGTGGTTCGAGATCAGGTCCTGGTGGAATGCTTCGAGGGGCATGGCCTCGGGAGGGAGGGGTCCTTTCATGTCCGCGGGCGCCCGCGAGAAGACCTCGGCCAGGAAGGCCCGAGCCCCGTCGGGAAGCAACGGACCCGAGACGGGTCCGCAATTCTCGCACACGAAGCCCCGCGCCGCACCGTGATAGCGCAGAGGCCCGAGCCCGAGCGGCCCCCCGCAGGAGGCACAGCGGTCGAGGGGGGGGTAGATCCCGTGGAGGCGCAGGAGCCAGGCTTCGAGGTAGCGCGCGAGCAGGCGGTCTGGCGCGCCCTCTTCGGCGGCGCGGATGGTGGCCAGGGCCAGGCGGTAGACCTTCTCCTCCGCCTCACCCTCTTGGGCGAAGGCGTCCAGCAGCTCCGCCAGGTAGGACAGGGTCATGACCGTTTCCAAGCCGCGCCGGCCGGCGCCGAAAGCGGACCGCAGCAGCTCGCATTCGCCCAGGCGGAAGAGGTCGGCGCCCTGCCGGCCGTGGAGTCCCACCCGGACCTCGCTGAGCGGCTCCAGGGCCGACTGGTAACGGGATCGGGGCCCGCGGGCCCCCTTGGCCACGGCCCGGACCTTACCCCGTTCCCGGGTTAGCAGGACGACCACCTTGCTCGTCTCGCCCAGCTTGTACGTGCGAAGGACCAAGGCCTCCGAGGTGATGAGGGGCATGGCGCGTCCGGCGGCTCGCCCGAACACGCTACGCTAACACAGGCGCCAAGCGCGCGCCATGTGTTGAAGGAGCGGACGGGCCCGTGCTAGGTTCAGATCCATGGGCCTGCGCCCGTGGCGGATCGTTGCGATCGGGGGGCTGGGAGTTGCCCTCGGCTTCCTCTGGAACGGCTTCTCCGGACGTGGATTCGCCCTGGGGCAGAGCGTCTTCGTCCAGCGGGGAGACGAGGTCATCGAGGCGGCCGAGGCCAAGGCGCGTCTCGACCGCGGCGCTCTCTTCCTCGACGCGAGACCCGTGGATTTCTACAAGATGGGCCACATCCCGGGCGCTCTCCCTTTGCCCGAGCCTGACTTCGAACGCGCTTTCACGGCCCTGGAACCGCGGCTCCGCCGCCACTTCAACTTGGTCGTGTACTGCAGCGGCTACGGCTGCGAGGCCAGCCACATCGTGGCCCGCCGCCTGCGCGAGAAGGGCATCCACGCCGCCATCCTCAACGAGGGGTGGCCGGCCTGGAACGACGCCGGCTACCCGGTCCGCGCGGGCGAGGCGCCGTGAACGCCCTCCGCCACCCCGGACTCCAGCTCATCCTGCGTCTGCTTCTCGGGGGCCTGTTCCTCTATGCCAGCCTGGACAAGATCGCGGACCCCCCCGCCTTCGCCCGCATCGTCTACCAGTGGCAGGTGCTCGGAGCCGTCCCCTCCAACCTGGTGGCCGTGATCCTGCCCTGGCTGGAAGCCCTGGCCGGGGTCCTGCTCCTGGCCGGGATCTGGCGGCGGGAGGCCGCGCTCGTGGTCGCGCTCCTGCTCGTGGTGTTCATGGCCGCGGCGGGCTCGGTGATGGCCCGCGGCATCGACGTCGAGAACTGCGGTTGCACCTCGGTCGCGGCCAAGGCGGAGGCGGGCTACTTCCACGGCGTCGGCTGGTTCCTGGTGTTCCGCAACGCCTTCCTGCTGGCCTCAAGCCTGGTCCTGGTGGGCGTACCCCCGGAAGCGGCCGAGGGCCGCCGCGCCCTGGCGCAGGCCGCGGGCCCCTCCCGTTGACATTGCCGGCTGCCCCCGCCTAGCATCCCTCGCTTGCGTGCCGCACGGAAGGACCGTTCGGCCTTTCCCGGGGAGGCCTGGACTCTCCTGGCCGCCCTCTGGCTGGCCGCGTGCAACCACCCGCCCCTGCAGGAGGTGGCGGCCGCGGAGGGCCTGCTCGAGCAGGCCCGGAGCGAGGGCGCGCAGGAGTTCGCTCCCGAGCGCTGGAAAGAGGCTCAGGAGGCGCTGCGGACGGCCAAGGCTCGCCTCCAGGAGAGGGATTACCGGGGGGCCATCTCCTCCGCCACCGAGGCCGCGGAGAGGTCTCGGGCCGCCGGCCAGGCCGCGGTGGCGGGAAAGGCGGCGGCCCGACAGGCCGTGGAGGCGGATCGGGGGGAGGTGGACGCGGTCCTCGCCGAGCTCGCATCTCTGCGGGCACAGGCCGCGAAGGCACGGGTGCCGGAGGCGACCTTCGCCGAAGTCGAGGGCGCGGCGGCGGCCGTCCGGGAGGGTCTGAAGGAGGTCGAGAGCCGGCTGGAGCAGGGGGATCTACTGGCCGCGCGGGCTTTGGCGGCGGAGCTCAAGGCCCGGGCCGCTCCCCTGACCACCGCCTTCCGCCAGGCCCAGGTGAAATGGGAGGCGGCCCACTCCCGGGGCGGGGGTCGGCGGAGGCGATGAGCGATACCGTCACTCGGGGCGTCCGCGTGCAAGTGAAGAGCAGCTACCTCCCGGAACGCAGCTCGCCCCGCGACGAGCACTACTTCTTCACCTACCGGGTCCGCATCTCCAACGAGGGGTCGGAGACGGTGCAGCTCGTGAGTCGGGAGTGGATCATCACCAACGCGGAGGGCGAAGTGGAGAGGGTCCGGGGGCCGGGCGTCGTCGGGGAGCAGCCGGTGCTGGGCCCGGGGGAGTCGTTCGAGTACACGAGCTTTTGCCCGCTGAGCACGCGGATTGGCTCCATGCACGGCTCCTATCGGATGGTCACCGCGAGCGGCGAGTCATTCGATGCCGCCATCGCCCCTTTCTCGCTGGCGGTCCCCACCGCACTGAATTGACCGTGCGGGCGGCTGCGCGGCCCTCGACCCCAGCCCGGGTGCGGTCCGGAAGGGAGCCCTGGCCAGGGGCCGCGGGTGCCGCCCGTCCGCCCCCGCCTCCCCGCCCGGACCTAGGCCCGCCACTCCCCCTCGAAGAGGATCTCGACCTCGCCCGTCTGGAAGACGGAGCCCCCCTCCGGCCACTCGACCTCGAGCGTGCCCCCGTCACACACCACGCGCAGATGACGATTGGCGCGGCCGGCGAGGATGGCGGCCACGGCTGCGCTGGCCGCCCCCGTCCCGGAGGCGCTGGTGGGCCCCACTCCCCGCTCCCAAAACCGGGCCCGGACCTGGGCGGGGTCGGTCACGGAGACGAACTCGACGTTGGTGCGATGGGGAAAGAAGGGATGCCGCTCGAGGGCCGGGCCGAGGACGGCGATGAGGGCGTCCTCGGCGGGCTGTTCGAGGAGAAGAGCGCAGTGCGGGTTCCCAAAAGAGAGGGCCGTGATCCGGACCGTGCGGCCGGCGGCCTCCAGGGGGTGATCGACGAGCAGGGGCCGGGGCGGCTCGAGGGCGACGGGGATGGATGCGGTGGCCAGGATCGGGGGCCCCAGGTCGGTGCCTACGCGAAAGCGGCTTCCCCCCAGGCTTTCGACCCGCACCCGCCGGGGGCCGGGCACGGTATGCACGACATGCTCGGGGGGTGCCCAGCCTCCGCGCACGGCTAGGGCGGCCAGGCAGCGCACCCCGTTGCCCGAGATCTCGGCCTCGCTACCGTCGGCGTTGACGAGACGCATCCGGATCCCGTCGGGAGCGGGCTCGTGAAGAAGCACGCCATCGCCCCCGATCCCGCGGTGGCGATCGCACAGGCGCCTCGCCCAGGGGGCCACGGGGGACGGCGCGTCCCGGGCGGCGACGAGGATGAAGTCGTTGCCCAGGCCATGGGCCTTAGCGAAATTCACTTCCGGGTCTTCCCTCGCCGGAGCGGAGACGGGGGCGGGAAGGTGGCCACGGCGAGGACGTTCTCGCCCCGGAAGCCGGCGGGCCGCCACTCTCCCCCGCCGTCCAGGCTGTGGAACAGGCCCTGGTCCGTGGCCAGGAACACCTCCAGGCCGGCCGCGGGGGCCAGGGGGAACAGCAGCTGGGTGGGAGACCCCGTCCCCGCCGTGCCCAGCCGGGTCCAGGTGGTTCCCGTGTTCTCGCTGCGGAAGAAGCCGCCGTCGGCGGCCGCGTAGAGGAAGGGCCCGAGCCAGATCAGGTCCCCCACCCGCTGGCCCGCCAACCCGGCCGAGACCCAGGTCCGGCCTCCGTCGGAGGATCGGAAGACTCCCGCCTGACCGACCCCCGCAAAGAGGACGGGGTCCACGGCGAAAAAGGAGGAGAGGGCGAGTGCCCGGACGTCCCCCGCGGGCAGGCCCTGACCGGGCCCCTCGAAATGGGCTCCCCCGTCGCTCGAGATCAGGACGCCACGGCCGGTGGCCGTGACCAGCGCCGGCCCCGGCCAGTCCAGCCGAAAGACCGACGTTCCCCAGAGGCTCGTGGGCGCGAAGGTGCGCCCTCCATCTCCGGATTTGAGGAGCCCAGCCGCGGTGCCCACGAAGAGGGTGGGATCCGACTGGGGGTAGCGCGAGGGCAGCAGGCAGAGGACGGGCGGCGAGCTCCCGGTCCGCTCCCAGACCTCCCCGAAGTCCTTGGAAGTGTAGATCCCCTCCTCGCCCCCCACGTACACGAGCGGTCCCAGGGGCAGGATGCCCCGGGCGGCTCCGAGGGCGTCCAGCTGGGCCCCCGTGGTCTGCCCGAGCACCCGCTGCCAGCTCCCGCCCCAGTCACGGGAACGCCAGAGCCCCGCCGGCGTCCCCGCGAAGAGCGTGAGGCTGGCCGTGACGGGATCGGTGCGGTTCTGCCCCGCGGACGGCCCCCCGCCGAGGGAAGCCGCCAGGAGGACGCTCGCGGCGAGGGCGCGGCGCGTGGTCAGCGCGGGAAGTACGCGCGCAGGCGCTCGCAAGCCTTCACCGGATCCTCGGGGATCACCCGGGTGTCGTCCAACACGGTCATGAAGTTCGTGTCGCCCGTCCAGCGCGGGACCATGTGCAGGTGGATGTGGTCGGCAACCCCCGCTCCCGCCGGCCGCCCGAGGTTCATGCCCAGGTTGATCCCCTCGGGGTGATAGGCGTCGGCCAGCACTTCCTCCAGGCGGCGTGCCAACCCCATCATCTCCGTGAGCTCCTCGGGGCTGGCTTGGTTCAGGGTGCCCACGTGCCGCCGGGTCGCCACCAGGAGATGCCCAGCGTTGTAGGGGAAGAGGTTCATGACCACGAAGTTCAGGGAACCCACGTGCACCACCAGGCGGTCGGCCCCCCCCGCCCCTTCCAGAGCGCGGCAGAGCACGCAGCCCGAGGGTTGGCCGGCGGAGGTCACGTAGTCATACCTCCAGGGCGCCCACATGCGCTCCATCAACGGTCCTCATAGTCCACATCGTACACGGGAAGGCTGGACCGGACCCCCTTGAACTTCGCGTCCCCCGCGTAGCGGAAGAGGATTCGGCGGCCGATGACCTCGTCCTCGTACTCCACGATCCCCTCCCCGTGGACGAGGGCCAGGTGGGTCTCGAGTTGGACGAGGGTGTCCCGGCTGATCGCGATCCCTTCGTTGAAGAGGCTGCCCCGGGCGTCCACGATCACGCTTAGGCCGGAGGCACGAACCGGCCCCGGGGGGGGCGGCGCCTCCGCCTCGTCCTCCTCCATCGGCTTCTTGGCGCCCGAGGAGAGCCGTCCCGCGAGGTTGACATTGCGTCCGATGACCGTGCTCTGCACGGTCTTTTCGTCGGCGAGGAAGCGGGCCAGATAGGCGCGCCCATAGTGGATCGCGATCCCCATCTTGAAGTACGTCTTGCCCCCCTCGCGCTGACGGCGCAGGGTGTCCTGGCAGAGGATGGCGGTGCGCAGCGCGTTCAGGGGGTCGAGGGGATCGGCGTGGCCGGTACCATAGGTGACCATCATGCCGTCCCCCAGGAACTTGTCCACCGTCCCCCCGAAGCGCCGGACGTGGGGGATGAAGGCGTCGAACACCGTGTAGAGCTCCTGGGTCAGGTCCCGCTCCGAGATCTGGCCTTCCGAGGTCTGGGTGAACCCACGGAGGTCCAGGAAGAGGACGGTAGCGTTGACGGCATTGTTGTGGACCTCGGCGGACTCCCCGAACTCATAGATGCGCAGGCCGCGGCTGGCTTTGTCCTCGACGTCCTTCTCCTCCCCCAGGGCGCCGCCCAGTAGGCAGATGCGGTCCCGCACCTGGGCCAGGATCTCGAAGCGCTTGACTCCCGTCACCACGTCCAGGAAGCCGTCGACGATCTCCGCCGGTTTGCGGCGATCCAGCTCTGCCTTCAGCAGAGTCGAGGCCATGAGCCGGGTTCCCGTGGCCCAGGCGTCGCCCAGAAGGTAGGTGAGGACGTGGCCATTCATCATGATCTTGGGGAGGCTGGAAGCCTTCAAGTACTGCTCCCGGGGCAGCCCGGGCATGTGGCGGGAGGCGCGGGCAAGCAAACCGCGGTCTCCCTCCCGCAGTCGGCGCTCGGTCTCGCGGAGCAGGATCTGCTGGATCTCGTTGAAGGCTTCCCCGGTGATGCGGTAGCGCTTGTTGGCGGTCAGGAAGTGGTTTAAATCGAGTTCCGCCACCGAGCATTCGGTGAAGGCAAACCCGTCCTCGATGATGGACTCGATCAAGGCCGGGCTGTCGTCGCCCCAGATCTGGGGGCCCTCCCCATTCCGGCGCGACTCCTGTTCCACGCGACGGTAGAAGGAGGCGAGCAAGGGGTGCAGGGAATACTTCGCCTTGCGGACGGCCGGGGTCTTGGCCTCCAGTTCACGCAGAAACTCCGCCACGTCGCGACTGTGGCCCAGCCAGAACAGGTTGAGCAGGCCGGACCGTCGGTCGGCGGCGCGCATGGAGCGGAGGATTCGACCAAGAGCGGTCTCGTACTCGGCCTGGTCGCGGGACTCGTCGGGGCGGTAGCCCGGGGGCGCCAACCCGATCTGGGCCAACAGGCTTTGGAGGAAGCGGCGAAGGAGCGTCCGCAGCCGGGGGTGAAAGCTGACGAGGTAGACGTCGCGGTCGCCGTCCCTCTCCAGGGGAGGAAGGCGCGGGAGGGGGGAACCCAGGAGTCCTTCCGTCTCCGCGACACCGCCCGCCACGAAGCGGGAGGAGATGGGATCCTTGTGGAAGAGAGAAACGGGTCCCATCGCGAAGGGCGGTCAGCTCAGCGACGGTTGATCAGCTCCCGGAGTTCCTTGCCGGGCTTGAAGTGCGGGACCTTCTTGGCGGGCACGAGCACCCCCGCTCCCGTCTTCGGGTTCCGGCCGGTACGGCTGTCCCGACGCCGGATCCGGAAGCTGCCGAAGCCCCGCAGCTCGATCTTGTCACCCTTCTGAAGAGCGTCGATGATGGAGGAGAACACGGCTTCCACGATGACCTCCGAGTGCTTGCGGGTGAGGTCGGAGACGCGCGAGACCTCGTCCACCAGCTCCGCCTTGGTCATGGAGCTTTACTCCTCCGCGCTCTCCCGCGCAGCTTGGGCAGCCCGGAAGGCATCCCCGAGAGTGGAACGGTCGCTGCCCGCCGTTTCCCGGTAGCTGTCCAGGTCCTTCTGGTATTCGTCCTGCTTCACGGCTCGGATGGAGAGACCGATTTTCTTCTCCCCCTCGTTGATCTTGATGATCTTCATGGGGAAGACGTCGCCCACCTTGAAGGTCTCCCCGGGCTTCTCGATCCGCTTCTCGTCAAGCTCGGAAACGTGGACCAGCCCCTCGATGCCCTCGTGCAGCTCCACGAAAGCCCCGAAATTGGTGAGACGGACGATCTTGCCCTCGACGATGTCACCCACCTTGTGGTGGGTGAAAAACTCGTCCCAGATGTCGGTGGCGAGCTGCTTAAGGCCCAGGGAGAGCCGCTGGTTCTCGGCGTCGATGTTGAGGACCACCGCCTCCACCACGTCGCCCTTCTTCAGGACTTCGGAAGGGTGCTTCACGCGCTTGGTCCAGGAGAGGTCGGATATGTGGATGAGGCCGTCGATCCCCTCCTCCACTTCGACGAAGGCTCCGAACTCGGTGAGGTTGCGTACCTTCCCCTTGATGTGCGAGCCGACCGGATACTTCTCGACCAGCTGCGCCCAGGGGTTGGCCTCGACTTGCTTCAGGCCCAGGCTGATCCGGTGGGCTTCCTGGTCGATGCCGAGCACGGCGCACTCAACCTCCTGGCCCACGGTCAGGATCTTGGAGGGGTGCTTGACCTTCTTGGACCAGGACATCTCGGAGACGTGAATGAGGCCCTCCACGCCCTGCTCCAGCTCCACGAAGGCGCCGTAGTCGGTGAGGCTGACCACCTTGCCCTTCACCCGGGTTCCCGCCGGGTATTTGATGGTGGCGGTGGTCCAGGGATCGGCCTTGAGCTGCTTGTAGCCCAAGGAGACGCGCTCGGTCTCGCGGTCGAACTTCAGGACCTGGACCTTCACCTCGTCCCCGACGTTCAGGACCTCGCTCGGGTGGTTGATCCGGCCCCAGGACATGTCGGTGATGTGCAGGAGACCGTCGATGCCCCCGAGGTCCACGAAGGCCCCGTACTCGGTGATGTTCTTCACCACCCCCATCAGGACCTTGCCCTCCTCGAGCGTCTCTAGGGTGTCGCGCTTCTTCTCGGCGTTCTCCTCCTCGAGGACGGCCTTGCGGGAGAGCACGATGTTGCCGCGCTTCTTGTTGACCTTGATGACCCGCATGCGCAGCTCCTGGCCCCGGAGGCTGTCCAGGTTCCGCACCGGCCGCAGGTCCACCTGGCTGCCGGGAAGGAAGGCGCGCACGCCGATATCGACGGCCAGCCCGCCCTTGACCCTCTCGATGACGCGGCCGGTCACGACGCGGCGCTCCTGGTAGGCGCGCTCCACGTCGTCCCAGACCTTCATCTTCTCGGCTTTCTCCTTGGACAGGACGACGTAGCCTTCCTTGTCCTCGGTCTTCTCGAGAAGGACGTCAACGATGTCGCCGGCTTTGATCGAGATCGTGCCCGTCTCGTCGCGGAACTCCTCGATGGGGATGATCCCTTCGGACTTGTAGCCAACGTCGACGATGACCTCCGAGGCCGAGACCTGCAGGACCACACCCTTCACGACCTCGCCCTCGGCGAAGTTCTTGAAGCTGACCTCGTACATGTCGAGCTGGCGCTCGAACTCTTCGGGGTCGATGATGGGTTCTTGGGGGGGCTCGGGGGTGGGCGGGGCGGATGCGGCCACCGCGCGCTTGCGCGCGATGGGGGCGACGGACTTCTCTGCTTTCTCGGTCTCCGGCATGAGTGGGGCGAAACCTCCAGGGTATGGATTGTCCCCGGCGACCGGCAACCTTGGAAGGTTCCGTTCGTCAGGACTAAACACTAATTCTAGGGCCATTAATTCCCCACTGTCAAGGAGATGGCCGACGAACGATGGCCCCGCGCTCAGGGCGATACTCGTCTAGGAGCTACTCAGTAGAACCGAGAATGGGCTGCTTGCTCCACCGCGGATACTCCCTGAGCTAGGATCCCCTGCAACGGGCCGGGTGAGCCCGCGGAAATGAAGCCATGAGCGGCCTACAAGTCGTTGACCTGATTGGGCCCCCGACGATGGGTGACATGCGATGCGCCGGCGGATGGCCGGGCGTTCAAGTAGGGGCATCTCTTCGGCACACCTCGTGGTCTAATAGGGAGGCGGCCCGTGCCGCTCTTTGGGAGGCGTTGTCATGATCGAAGGTTTGCTGCAGCCCATGCACTTGCTCCTGATCTTGGGCATCGCGCTCATCATTTTCGGGCCCTCCAAGCTGCCGGAGTTGGGCAAGGCCCTTGGGGAATCGATCAAGGGGTTCAAGAGCGCCATGCAGGGGGACGAACCGGGCACCAAGAACGCGCCCCGGGCCGACGACCCCGCGGCCTTGCCCTCGCCCCGCGACGACAAGAAGGCCTGATCCTCGAACCTGCCGGCCAGGGGTTGGGTCCGCGGCGCCGAGGCGGGAGCCCCCCCGTTCCGAATCCCCCCGGCGCGATCCCTTTGATGCTCAAATCGGCAGCCACGCTCGCCAGCATGTAGGCGTCGTCCCGGGACAGGCGCTTCTCTGTGGCCAGGCAGTCCCACGGTTCCGCGGGGTGGGGGCCAGGCGGAGCGGCGTGCGGGCAGACTCTGCGCCCGAAGCCGGCTGGACCCATCCCGTGGAGGGCACGCTCCTAGTGATGAAGAACCGCTCTCGCCTGCCCGGTCTGCTGTGCTGGCCCTTGGCCGCGTGGCTGGGGGGCCCCGCGCCCGAAGGCGTTAAGGAATACCGTGTCTTCT
>DATMQU010000213.1:0-5903 GCA_035566715.1 Vicinamibacteria bacterium | reverse complement strand
GCCGGGGGCGCCGAGGCCAGGAGGACGGTCTGGCGCGGATCAAACGTGGGGTCCTCCACCCGCGCGCGCAGGCGCCGAGGGTCGAGCTCCACGTCGTGGCGGGGAACAAAGAAGGCGCGGGGGAGGGGATCGCGGATCTCGTAGATCTGCAAGGGCTCCTTGAGCTCGGGAAAGATGACGGCGCGGCGCGGCGACACCAGGTCCGAAGGCAAGGGCGCGAAGGACAGAACCCAGCGCACGTTGGCCAGGCGGAGCCGGGCGTGATGCTGCCGAAAGAACGAAGGAGACATCTCGGGCACGGGCAGCGTGGAGCCGGCGGGGGCCCAGCCCGTGCGATCGACATCGAATGCTCCTTCGAGGCCGTCGAGGACGTGCGTCCGGGGAAGCAGCGACTGGCGGTCCATGTAGTACAGCCAAACGTCCGATCCACGCAGCGCGGGCTCGGCATTCCAAGCCAGACCGGGCGAGTTGGCGACGCCATAGGAAAACCAGCGATAGAGACCCTCCGCGGAAGCCTCCGCCACCGCACCCTGCATGTCCGAGCGGAGGTCGTAAAACGACCTCTCGGTCAGGGGATTGAGGCTCGCGTTCACGATCATCAGATCGAGAACGGCGAGTGCGGCGGCGCCACGTGACCAGGGCCCGCCCAGCCCGAGCAGAAGGCCCGTCCCCAGGGACAGGAAACCCGTCACCTCGAACGCGCCCGGCCAGCCCATGGCCGCGACGCCGCGCGCGGACGGCCCCGCGAGCGGAGGCGCGAGCGCGCCCAGCAGGCGCGCGGGGGCGTCCGGAGACCACCGGAGGACGGCCGAAGCCGAGACCAAGAGCAAGCCGGGGACGAGGAGAAGGGCCCGGAGCCAGGTCCGCGCCCTTTCCGTCACGTCGAGGGCGCGGCCGGCGAGGAGGCTCGCGCCCAGGGTGGCCAGGAAAAGGAACTTGACCGGGTGGCGGAAGGGCAGAGCGACATGCGAAGGGAGGATGGCGAGCGGACCGTAAGCACCGAGCCCCAGAGCCACGCCCAGCAGCACCAGGAGGTGGACGCGGGTCGCCCTCCCCGCCCGCGCCGCCAACAGGAGCACGGCGGGGCCGAGGTAGAGGCTCAGCAGATAGGGGTAGCCCTGGGTGTAGAAGGGCTGGCCCCAGAAGCCCACATCGGAGAACGCGTGCACGTCACCGAAGAGCTTCGGCAGCACGGCCTCGAGCAAGACCATAGGACCGGCCGAGTAGTGAAGGGCCTCGGCGGCGGTGAAGCCAGAGGCCCGCTGCGTCCCTTCCAAGACGGTCTGCATGCCGAAGAAGACGGGGGCGGCCATCAGTGCGGCCAGGACGCCTGCCGCCGCCACCCGGACGAGCCTACGGTCGCGAAGCCAGCGTGCGTCCGGGGCCAGGACGAGGGCCGCGATGGCGGTCTGGAACTGGATCTCTAAGGCCAGGGTGCTGGCCTGCAGGGCGGCCAGCCCGGCGAGCACGGCCACCCTCCTCCAGGAGGGCTCGGCCAGCAGGGAGAGGAAGGCCAGAAGAACCCAGGGTGCCCAGGCGGCGCCCTGCAAGAGGGGCACCAGATTCACGCAGGAGAGGACAAACCCGCTCAGGCCGTAGATCGCGCCCGTGGCCCATGCCGACCAGTCACCGGCACCCAGTCGACGAGCCAGGAGAGAGGCCCCGGCCATCGCGAGGAAGAGGTGGAGGGGCGGACCGAGGGTGAGGGCGGAGCGGGCACCCCCCCCCAGGACAAGGAGGAGGTCCAACGGATAGGTCAGCAGGAACGGCGCCCCCCCGTCGGAGGTGGGATTCCAGAGAGGCCACACCCCTTGGTTCAAGGAACGGGCCAGGAACACTAGGTTTGGAAAGTAATAAGTCGAAAGGTCCCTGAAGTAGGGGACCCGATCCTGGGCCAGGGCGCCCCCGAACAACCAGAGCGGAGGCAGCAGGTGCGCGAGAAGGTAGAGGGGACGCCGGCCCAAGCAAAATCCGTGGATGTGCGATCGCCGAGCGGCTCCATGCTACCACACCCCGTCTCGGTGAAACCGGGCGGGAGGCGTGTCTCCGCCCGGTCGCCTTCCCGGGGGAGTCGTTGACAGCACCGGAGGGGAGGGCTAACGTGCGTCCGCCCGATGCGCTCCCCCCTGGTGCACGGCATCCTCTACGTCGCCTTCTTTGTTTCGGGCGCGAGCGCGCTCGTTTACCAGGTGGTCTGGTCGAAGTACCTGACCCTCTTCGTGGGCGGCACGTCGTTCGCGCACACGATCGTGCTCGCCACCTTCATGGGGGGGCTGGCCTTCGGCAACTGGGCCTTCGGTCGCCTATCGGACCGGGCGGGCCTGGACAAGCTTCTTCTCTATGCCCTGCTCGAGACGGGGGTGGGGCTCCTCTGCCTCACCTTTCCCACCCTCTTTGTTTGGCTCTCGGAGATCTATCTGGCCGTGGGGAGCCGAACCGGCCTCACCTCGCCCCTGAATCCCTTCCTGAAGACCGGCCTCGCGGTGGCCTCGATGTTCCTCCCTTGTGCGCTCATGGGGGGCACCTTGCCCGTCCTCGTGAAGTACGCGGTGGAATCGTTGGCCGGGCTGGGGGCGCGTCTGAGCTGGCTCTACTTCATCAACACCGCGGGGGCGGTGGTGGGCTGCGCGCTGGGCGGCTTCTACGTGATCGAGCACCTGGGGCTCGAGTTCGGAATGGTGGGCACCTCCCTACTGAACATCGGGATCGGGGGGGTCTGCTACCTCCTGTACAAGCAGGCCGGGGGCTCAAGCGCAACTGCTCCCTCCGCCCCCGCAGAAGCGGAGGCGGGGGCGGAGACCTACTCCGGGACCCAGGCCCGTACCGCGTTCTGGTGCATCGCGGTGGCGGGCGCGCTGTCGATGCTCTACGAGCTGGCTTGGGTGCGGATCCTCGTCTTGTCCATCGGGGGCACGGTCCACTCCTTCAGCACCATGCTGATCGGTTTCATCGCGGGCATAGCCATGGGAGCCGCTCTGGCGGGCTGGCTGCTGCGAAGAGGCCGCAACGCCCTCGCCCTCTTCGGCCTCTGCGAGCTCGGGATCGCGGGGGCGGTGCTGCTTCCCTTGTCCCGCTACGAGGCGCTGCCCTACGCGTTCTATCGGCTCTCCTCGGCGGTGGCGCGTACGCCCGATACCTACCCCCTCCATCTCCTCCTCGCGGTCGCCTGGGCGGGAATCGTGATGCTCGTTCCCACCACCCTGATGGGGGCGGCTCTGCCCCTGGCCAGCCGCGTCTGCATCGACCAGTTCCGGACCCTGGGTCGCAAGGTCGGGAGCGTGTTTTCCGCGAACACCCTCGGCAACGTGGCGGGGGCGGCGGTGACGGGCTTTGTGTTGCTTCCCCGCCTCGGCCTCGAGCGCACCCTCATCGGGGGCTCGCTCCTATCGGGCTTGCTCGCGGTGGTCATCCTTTGGGCCTGGCGGCCGCGGGGGAGGGGATCCGCCTGGAGAGCCTTGGTGGACGCCGTCCGGCCGGGGTCCGCCGCGGAGGGGCCCTCCCTTTGGCCGGTCGTCCTGGCCGGAATGATCCTCGTGGGAGCTTTCCGACTCTGGTCCTATCCCAGCTGGGACGCGCGGCTCATGCAGTTCGGGCTCTACCGCTGGGAGCGCAAGTACGACTTCGCGTCCTGGGGGGCATTCGCGGCCAGCCGCGCGGGCGCGCGGGTCCTCTACGCCCGGGACGGGGCCCACGCCTCGGTGATGGTGGAGAGCGTCACCGTGCCCACCGGCCCCCCCGACCTGGTCCTGCGGATCAACGGCAAGCCGGACGCCACCTCCGTCACCGACCTACCGAGTCAGCTGCTGGTCGGGCACATCGGCATGTTTCTCCACCCCCATCCCCAGCGGGTAATGGTGGTCGGCCTGGGCAGCGGGGCCACGGTGGGGGCCGTCCTTCGCCACCCGGGGGTCAGCGTCGATGTCGCGGAGATCTCGCCCGAGGTCGTGGAGGCCGCGGCGTGGTTCGAGGGAATCAACGATGGCGCGCTTCGGAATCCTCGTTTCCGACTCTTCCCTCTGGACGCCCGCGAGTTCCTCCTCCTCCAGCCCAACCGCTATGACGTCATCGTGAGCGAGCCCACCAACGTGTGGATCCCGGGCGTGGCGTCCCTCTTTACCAAAGACTTCTACACCGTGGTCCGCTCGCGGCTGGAGCCCGGGGGGCTCTTCGCCCAGTGGCTCCAGCTCTACTCCAGCGATCCCCGGATCGTGGCCAGCGTCGTGCGCTCGCTGGCCGAGGTCTTCCCCTTCGTGAGCGCCTGGATCGTGAGCGACGCGGATCTGATCCTCGTGGCCGGCCGGGAGCGGCCCGTCTTCGAGCCGCGGGGCTTCGGGGAGCGCGTGAAGCAGGTGCGGGCGGGATCGGGCTACTCGTCTCCCAACGGGATGGTGGCGCTTCTGGACGACCCCCTCGTGATCCTGGCCAGCCAGCTTGCCACCGACCAAGCCCTTCGGCTCCGGTGGCCGCCGGGCAGCGCGCCCGCCCTTCACGACCTCTTCCCGAGCATGGAGTTTGCGGCCGCGCGGGCCCAGTTCCAGGGCGTTACCTATGCGGTGGAGAACGACCTCGATGAGCGGCTCCACCGGACGGCGCACGAGAGGCTCTTCCTGGAGGAGTATCTCAGCCGCTTTCCGCTGGACGAACCGGAGCAGGCGCGCATCATCACGTCTTTTAGCCAGCTCTCCTTTGGCTACGCTCGGCTCGCGCGCTCTTTGGCCGCGAACGCCATCCTGGAGGGGCGGGAAGACCCCGGCCAGGTGCTGCCGCTGGCGGACGAGGTGGTGGCCAAGGCCTACTTGGCGAGGGCCCTGGCCGCCGAGCTCGACCGGCCCCCCTCCGCCGGCCGTGGCCAGCTGTGCAGCGATTACTTGCGCGTGGCCGCGGAGGCTCTGCGCGGGGCGGCCTCCGTGCTCGCCACCCCCCCCACGCGGGACCTCGAATCGCGGGTGGACGCTTGTGCGGTCGAGTTCCCGGGCCGGGCGGAGGAGCTCCATTTGGAGCTGTTCCAGGGCCTGGCTGCGGCGGGGGCTACCGGGCCGGCCCTCCTGCGTTTGCGGACCCTGGACACGGCGGGGGTTCTGGATCGGCTGGACGGCCGGGAGCGCGCTCGGCTTCTCCTCCTCGGGGCCAAGCTGGAGTTCCAGGCGGGTCGCTTGGAGCAGGCTCGGCGGCTGGCGGAGCGGGCCGACCGGTCGGATCGCGGCAATCCAGAGGCATCCCGCCTCCTAAGCGCGCTGGGCTCGCTCTAGGCACGGTGGGGGGTGAGGCCGGCCCCGCCCTCGGTTCGGCCGCTCCTTCACTCGAGCGCGCGGAGGGCCTTGGCGGGTATGCCCGCCACCAGCGTGTGCGCGGGCACGTCCGCGGTCACGACACTGCCTGCGGCCACGAACGAGCCCTCGCCGATGCGGACGCCGGGGAGTACGGTCACGTTGGCCCCGATGAAAGAGCCGCGGCCGATGCTGACCGGCGCCGCGATCGGCGGGAAGTGGCGCTGGAGGGGATGGTCACGGTAGCCCACGTTGGTGTGGGTGAGGATCAGAACCCGCTCGGCAAGCGTGACCTGATCCTCCAAGCAGATGCCTTCGGCGAGGTCCAGCAAGCACTCCCCGCCCAGAAAGCAGTCGTTCCCCACCGTGAGGCCGCGGATCCCGCGACGGTAGAGATTGAAGAAGCGGACGTCGTGCAGAACCACCCGGGCCCCGATCTTTGCCCCCAGAAGGCGGAGCCAGGCGGTTCGGAGGGGCGGGAAGAGAGCCAGTCTGTAGGGAAGGAGGGCGACGCTAAAGAAGGCAAACCGCATCGCCCGCGCCCAGCCGATCTCATCGAGAGCCTTCAATGGCCAGCGCTCCTCAGCTCCCGTCGGAAGGACAGGAGCTTGGCGAAGTATCTAAGGGAATCGCGCA
>DATMQU010000212.1:0-2096 GCA_035566715.1 Vicinamibacteria bacterium | reverse complement strand
TTCGACGACGTGCTCGTCATGGCGGAAGACCCCAAGGTACGGGCCAACCGATTGGCCCTCCTGCACCAGGCGCTCTCGCTCTTCTATCGCATCGCCGACATTTCCAGACTCGGAGGTTAGCGTGAACCAATACGTCTTCTTCTTCGGGGGCGGCAAGGCGGACGGCAACAAGGACATGAAGGACCTGCTGGGGGGCAAGGGCGCCGGGCTGGCCGAGATGACCAACGCCGGCCTGCCCGTCCCCCCCGGCTTCACGGTATCCACCGCCGCCTGCAACCTCTTCGTGGAGCGGGCGGGCTCTCTGCCCCCCGAGATCGAGGAGGAGAGCGCAAAGGCCCTGGCCCGCCTGGAGGGCCTCGTGGGCAAGAAGCTGGGGGCCCCCGCCGACCCCCTGCTCGTGTCCGTGCGCAGCGGGGCCAAGTTTTCGATGCCGGGGATGATGGACACCATCCTCAATCTGGGCCTGAACGACCAGTCTGTGCTGGGCCTGAAGGCCAAGACCCGGAACGGCCGCTTCGCCAAGGACTCCTACCGGCGCTTCATCCAGATGTACGGCAACGTCGTCCTGGGGATCGACAAGGACCGCTTCGAGCACGAGCTCTCGGCGGTGAAGAAGAAGCAGCGCGTGGTCGCCGACGTGGACCTCGGGGAGGCGGCGTTCGACGAGGTGATCGCCCGCTTCAAGGCGGTGGTGGAGAGAGAGACCCACCGCCCCTTCCCCCAAGACCCCCGCGAGCAGCTCAAGGGGGCGCGCGACGCCGTCTTCAAGTCCTGGATGAACCCGCGCGCCGTCACCTACCGCAAGCTGAACGACATCCCCCACGACCTGGGCACGGCCGTCAACGTGCAGACCATGGTCTTCGGGAACATGGGCGACACCTCCGCCACCGGGGTCGGCTTTACCCGCAACCCCTCCACGGGGGCCAAGGAGTTCTACGGCGAGTTCCTCCAGAACGCGCAGGGAGAGGACGTGGTGGCGGGCATCCGTACGCCGCACCCCATCGCGGACCTGGAGAAGGTGATGCCCGAGGCCTACCGTCAGCTCCGGGAGATCACGACCCGCCTGGAGCGGCACTACAAGGACGTCCAGGACTTCGAGTTCACGATCCAGGAGAACAAGCTCTACATGCTCCAGACCCGCAACGGCAAGCGGACGGGTGTGGCCGCGGTCCACATCGCCGTGGATCTGGTGGAGGAGGGGATCTTGACCCCCCGCGAGGCGGTGATGAAGGTGGAGCCCCAGGCCCTCGACCAGCTCCTGCACCCGATCTTCGACCCCAAGGAGCGGAAGAAGGCGGAGGTGGCGGCTCGGGGGTTGGCCGCCTCGCCGGGAGCGGCCACGGGGGCGGTGGTGTTCACCGCCGACGACGCCGTGGCCTGGAGCCACAAGGGCAAGCGCGTTCTGCTCGTCCGCATGGAGACGGTGCCCGACGACATCCACGGCATGAGCGTGGCCCAGGGCATCCTGACCGCGACCGGGGGGACCACGTCCCATGCCGCGGTCGTGGGCCGGCAGATGGGCAAGCCCTCGGTGGTGGGCTGCGGGGATCTCGACATCGACGCCCGGGCCCGGCATTTCCGCGTGGGGGGCCGCGTGGTCCGGGAGGGAGAGAGCATCTCCATCGACGGCTCCACCGGCGAGGTCATCTTGAAGGAGCTCCCCACGAGCCCCTCCGAGGTGCTCCAGGTGGTGATGGGAAAGCGCAAGCCGAAGGCCTCCCCCCTCTACCAGAAGTTCGAGAAGCTGCTCTCCTGGGCGGACCAGATCCGTCGCCTGGGCATCCGCGCCAACGCCGACATCCCTCCCGACGCCAAGATGGCCTTCGCCTTCGGCGCGGGCGGGATCGGTCTCTGCCGCACGGAGCACATGTTCTTCGCGGAGGAACGTCTACCCCACGTGGTGAGGATGATCCTCTCCGCGGCGCGGGGCCAGCGCGGCCTGGACCTCGGGTCGCGCCTCAAGGAGCGCCTGAAGGAGGCCAAGGGAAGCCAGGCGGCGGGGATCCGCAAAGAGCTGGCCAAGGTCCAGAAGGAGTACGGCAAGGCCATGGCCGACTACACGGGAGCCCTCAAGAAGCTCCTGCCCATGCAGCGGG
>DATMQU010000211.1:0-7081 GCA_035566715.1 Vicinamibacteria bacterium | reverse complement strand
GATCCGCGTTGCTGACGTGCGCGCAGGGCAGGTAGCGCGCCATCTCCGCGACCAGAACCGGATACTCCGGGAAGTCCCCCCTCTCCGTGTACACGAGCCGTGTCCGGGCCGCGATGGCATCGGTGACGATGCCGTAGCCGGGCTTGGTCACGACCACGTCCGCCGCCGCCACCAGGTCCTGGTAACCGAGCCCGAGGCCTCGCCAGTGCTCCGGGCGCAGCGCGGTTACGTTGTCGGGAAGCCTCCCCGCCTCCGCCTCCATCACGAATTGGAGTCCGGGCAGCCCGCCCAGCACGCCCGCGTCGAAGCCGGGCAAGCCCAGCCCTCCGAAGGACAGGAGCACGAGCGGACCCTCGGGTAGGCGCAGCCGCCGCCGGGTCTCTTCCCCATCCGCGCGGGGCCGCCGGGCCACGAGCGGGATGGGCTCCCGGCGCGGGAAGGCGGAGAGGTCGCCGGCGAAAGGGAGCTGGAGCAGCAAGTGCGCGCGGCCGTAGGCGGAAGCCGCGGCCGCCGCCGCGGCCTTTAGCTCGGGCTCATCGGGGGCAAGATGCCGGTAGACCCAGTCCCAGGAGAAGTTGGCGAGGCCCACTCCCGGCACCCTGGCCCCGGCGGCGGCGTCGAAAGCCAGGGGCGGGATGTCGCCCAGCACCAGCCGGGCCCGGACCCGGCGCAGCCAGGCGGCCTCCGCCTCCACGAGAGCGGGGTAGCTCCTCGCGAAGCGCCTCCACCGCGCCGCCGTGGCCCCGGTATCGAAAACCAGGGCGCCCTGCTGGGCGAGGCCCACGTCGCATTCAAGCGCCCGGAACTCGAAAGGGCTCGGGATCGCCTCCCGGTAGAGCGCCTCGGGTCCGGAGGTGACGATCACGAGGGGAATCCCGGGCGATTGCTCCCTCACCTCCCGCAGCACTTCTGCCACGCGGGTCGCATGCCCAAAGCCATGCCCCGAGACGTAGGCGACGATCATGCCGGCTTGATTGTGAGGCCGAAGCGGGGATGGAGAAAGCAGGGCCGGCAGCATTCCCCGCGCGCCCGGCACACGGCCGCCGGTCTTTAATAAGGTCGCGGGAACGGCTGGCCCCGGCTTCGGTGGCCCGGTGCAGGGGCTCGACCTCTAGTTCCCGGTCGTCAGGACCACGCGGAACCGGGCCTTGCCGCTCATCATCCGGTCGTAGGCCTCCGCCGCGCGCTCCAGCGGAAACACCTCGTTCATGGACCGAACTCCGGCGAGGGCGCTGAACTCGAGCGTGTCCTGCGAATCGGCCGCGGTGCCCGAGGGCCAGCCCGCGATCGACCGCCGCCCGGAGATGAGCATCAGAGGGGAAACCTCGAGCGGCTCGTTTGTAGCGCCCAGGACGATGAACTTGCCGTTGATCCCGAGACCTCCCAGAGCCGCGGTCATGGCCTTGCCGGAGGTCACGGTGGCGAGGACGACGTGGGCGCCGCCCAGCCGGGTCAGTTCCTGGGCCGGGTCCTGGGTCTGGCTGTCGATGTAGTGCTGCGCCCCGAGCTTCCGGGCCAGGGCTTCCTTGTCCTTCCCGCGTGCGATGGCGACGGTGCGAAAGCCCATCTTGGCCGCGAACTGGACGCCCAGATGACCGAGGCCGCCGATCCCGAGGACACCCACGAGGTCGCCGGGGCGGGCTCCGGCATTCCGCAGCGAGTTGTAGGTCGTGATCCCCGCGCACATCAGCGGCCCCGCGTCGGCGGCGGAGAGGCCATCGGGAATGCGCGCCAGCGCGACCGCGGGGGCGATCATGTAGTCCGCGTGGCCTCCATCGTAGGTGATGCCGGGGATCTGGGCGGCGACGCGACAGGTCACGAAGTCACCGCGCCGGCAGGACTCGCAGTAGCCACAGTGTCCACCGTGCCAGCCCACTCCCACCCGGTCGCCGACCTTCCACACGGCGACCGACCGTCCAACGGCGTCTATGACCCCGGCGACTTCGTGTCCGGGCACTCGCGGGTATTGAATGCCCGGCCAGATTCCCTCCTTGGTCAGGGAATCGCTGTGGCAGATGCCGGACGCCTGAACCTTGATCCTCACCTGCCCGGCATCGGGTTCGGGAATCTCACGTTCGACGATCTCGAACGGTCCCTTGGCATCGCGGACCCGGGCGGCGCGCATCTTCTTCGGCATGAGTCCTCCTTCCTGGCCATTATCCTCGTCTTGACGGGCCCCCAAATACGCCGACCCGGGGCGAGGGAAGTGGCCCCCCAGCTTCCGGGCTTTCTACGACGTCGTCTTCGCCACCAAGCGTCGTATCATGGTCGCGGCCTACGTCCAACTCTGCTCACGCAATAGCCGTCGAGCAGCCGATTCCGGCTGAACCAGGGCGTTCCCGCCACAACGCGAGGAGGCTGCCATGACGGTCTCTGTGTTCGTCGGCACCAGCGTCGACGGCTTCATTGCCCGATCGAACGGCGCCCTCGACTTTCTGCCCGAGGGCGGGGGCGAGCCCCATGGCTATGACGAGTTCATGGCCAGCGTCGATGCCCTGGTGATCGGGCGCAAGACCTTCGAGACGGTCCTGACCTTTCCGGCCTGGCCCTATGGTGACAAACACGTGGTGGTCCTGAGCAGTCGGCCCCTCGACCTCTCCGGTGTCGTCGGGGGGATTGTGGAGCAGATGGCGGGGCCGCCGGCTGAGATCGTCTCCAAACTCGCGGCCCGTGGCCTCCACCACCTCTATGTCGACGGCGGGATCACGATTCAAGGCTTCCTGCGCGCGGGCCTCATTCAACGCCTTGTCATCACTCGCGTGCCCGTGCTCATTGGAGACGGGATTCCCCTCTTCGGCCCCCTTCCCCAAGACGTTCGCCTCCGTCATCTGAAGACCCGGCACTATCCGAGCGGCTTGGTCCAGAGCGAGTATGCTATTGCCGTCTGACGAAGGCATGACGCACGGCGAGAGTGGGCCCGATTAGGAGGTAAGGTGACGCACGCGGGCGAGCGGTTTTCTTCGGACGTGACTCTCACGCCCACGACCGTCGCCGAGTACGCGCGCGCGGCCGGGGACAACAACCCCGTCCACCACGACCCCGAGTTCGCGAGATCCACCCGCTTCGGCCGCCTGATCGCCAGCGGCACGCACACCACGGCCCTCCTGCTGGGGCTGACGGCAGCCCATTTCTCGCAGCGGGGGGCGATGGTGGGCTTGGAGTTCTGGGTTCGCTTTCGCCGAGCAGTCTTTGCGGACGAGAGGATTCGGTTGGAGTGGCTGGTCATCAGGGTCACCGCGAGTCCGAAACTCGGGGGCGATGTGGTGGAGCTCCGCGGTCGCATAAGGGGGCAGGACGGGACGACCGCCGTGGGCGCCAAGGGGCGCGTTCTGGTCACCCCGTCTCTCTGACGCAAGGGGCGCCTTGAGCGACTACACCACGCGGCTTGTCCAATCTTCGCAGGACAAGGCCTGGGAGTTCACGGCCTGGCGGCTCGTCTGGGAAAGGCAAACGGGGCCTACCGGGGCCCAACCGGGAACGCGTACGTGTTCATGACCTTGGCGAGATCACTCTTCAGAAACAACGATGATGATACGCCCGCCTCCCCAAGCGGATAGAGTTTGGCGGTTTAGCGTCACACGGGGCTCCGCACCAGACATCAGCCTGCCCTCGGTTGGGCGAACAAGGCGTCAACGGAGGTCGTGAGCGCTCGAGGAGGATCCGCCATGGCGCGAAAGCCGGCGACCATCGACGAGTACTTGGCGGCCCTGACTGAGGACAAGCGGGCGGCGCTGACGAAGCTGCGCAAGGTCATCAGGGCCGCGGTGCCAAAGGCCGAGGAGTGTATCAGCTACCAGCTTCCTGCCTTCCGCTTTCAGGGAAGAATGCTTGTGTGGTTTGGCGCGTCCGCCCGCCACTGCGCCCTCTACCCAGGTGCCTCGCCGATCGAAGCTCAAAAGAACGCGCTCAAGGCATATGACACCAGCAAGGGCACGATTCGCTTTCATCCCGAAAAACCCCTGCCCGCCACCCTGGTGCGGAAGCTGTTAAAGCATCGAATTGCCGAACAGGCGCGTTCACGGAGAGCCAACGGGCCTCTGAGCCGCCCAAGAGGCCGATGAGCCCGACAAGGGGTCCGGGCATTGCCACCAACGGTCCTGCGTCGACGAGGATCACCGCCGCTTCCGCGCGCGTTGTTCGAGCACCTCTCTGAACTTCTCACCGGTCCGTTTCGACAGATCCCGACGCCCAACCCCACACACGGACCCGATCACGCGCGCCCAAACCTCCTGTGGAGAATCCCCGCCACAAGCGACCTCGTCAGCCAAGAGCTTAGCGACGGCGTCACGAACGATTTCCGACCGCGTCCCACCCCTTCGGCGAGCCAACCGCTGCAAGGAACGGATCGTCTTGCCATCGAGTCGTAGACTCACCAAACCAGCGGCCATTTTTCCATCTCCTGTGATACACGACTGTATCGCCCTTGGGCTCTCGTGCTCAACCGGGCAGGCATTAGAGCCTAGGGCGGGCTTCTCGAGGTCAATGCGGCAACCGGTTGCTCTCAGGTCCTTGCCTTGCTCCTGGTGCTCGCCCATGATGTGGTCAGGCACGCCGCAAGTGCCGCGACCCAAGACCCTCCGAATCGGGATCGCACCAATGGGCCCGCGTCGGCCTGCGCCGCGCTGAGCCGCCGGCCCACACAGAGTGCGAAGCTCCAGCAGCCGGCTGAAGAAGGTCCTAACATGTGGGTGGATGTGTCAGAGAGACGCGTCGTCCAATGCTTTGACCGGCGGGGTCGCTAGCATATTGCGTCCCGCAGCGGGGAGCCAGGGGGGAAGCAGAGTGCTGAATACCGGACGCTCACGCTGGGGTCGATTGTCGCGGGGGCTGGCGGCAGTGTCCCTGTGGCTGGCCGCCACGCCGGGCACCGCAGGATCCCCCAACCCGGCGCCCCTTCAGAATCTGGAATCGGGGGTGCTGCACACCCTGTCCGTGCCTCTGGACCACCACCACCCTGAGTCCGGGTCGAGGCCTATCCGCTACGAGCTGGGCCGTCCATGGCAGTCGGGCCGTCCCGCAGTGCTCGTGGTCGCCGACGGCCAGCAGTACTACATGCGACCGGGGGCTGCCAGCGCGCTCCAGAAAGAGGTCTTCGGCGATGACCTCAACGTCGTAGGCATTCTTTCTCGGGGCGGGACGCCAGAGTTCGTGAGCGCCGCACTGGATGCGAGCGGCAGACCCGACTGGCAGGCCGCCTGGACGATCTTCAACGCAGACCAGTGGTTGGAAGACATCGACGCCGTCCGCCGAGCGGTCGTGGGGCCCACAGGACGGGTGTCGCTGTACGGGCGATCCGGAGGGGCCTACCTCGTGCACCAGTACCTCGCGAAGCACGGTGCTCACGTGGACCGAGCCTTCACGCAGTCGGCG
Source organism: Vicinamibacteria bacterium (assembly GCA_035566715.1). GTDB lineage: Bacteria > Acidobacteriota > Vicinamibacteria > Fen-336 > Fen-336 > DATMML01. The sequence goes on along the minus strand of DATMQU010000211.1, from coordinate 1,711 downwards.
GTGAGCCCAGCGCTCAATCGTGAGTTGCGCATTCCGATCGAGAGCTTTTGGGAGGAGCTGGGCAGGCAGGACCCAGGTCTGCAGACCCTCCTTTCCAACACCCTGGGCCTCCGTCCCGCGGACCGCCTGGCGATCTTGGTCACCTTGCAGCGGCAGCACTTCTTCGTTGCGGCGGACCAGCTGCGGTCCGCGCGCGGAGCACTGATCCGCGCCCTCGCGCAAGGCGACGAAGCAGCATTCACGAAGGCCCGCCTGGACTATCAGGTCGACCAGATCCTAGCGCTCTGCCGGTCCACCGACGCCGTACCGCAGATGGTCCGCGAATTGGAGTTGCTGCATCCCGCGGCCGCATTCGACCCGGCGCCGGTGGGCAACGTGCGCCCGTTGGTCGATTCGCAACGCGAGTTTCTCCGTCCCTTGCTCGACCTGGTGGCGGAACGGCGGATTCCCGCGCCGGCCTTTGATCTCGTTCCAGCCCATCGGCTCTTCGACACGGAGGTGTTCATCCTCGCAGGACGCTGGGATGAGGCCGTGGACTACCGGACGCAGATTGCCCTGGCCCACGCGTATCCGCGACAGCTCCTGTTCATAGCGAACGACAACCATGTCTTTGTAGATCTCGACAAGAACGGCGTCCGTTCACAGATGATCCGGGCATTCCTACGGGCCGGCCTCGGGTCACCAGAGATGGACGCCGCTCTCCGTGCAACCGAACCGCTGCGTTGGCGTGAACATGAAGAGGCGCCCATGAAATAAGGTTCCTAGTGGTTGTCGGCCACTCGCGGTTGAAAGTCCGCGGCAGCGGACCTCAAAGGCTGCAACTGCGGGGTGCGGCCGCGGGGGCGCGCGGGCGCGCAGCGGGCTCGAGGGCCATCAGCAGGGCAAACCGCGGGGCGACCACGGCATTTGAATCCGGGCTTTTAGGGGTAGATCCGGTACAGCATCCGAGGAAAGGCTATCGTCTCCCGGAGATGCTCGAGGCCACAGATCCAGGTGACCACGCGTTCGATACCCATGCCGAAGCCAGCGTGAGGCACGCTTCCGTACTTTCGGAGATCGAGATACCACCGGAGGGATTCCTCCGGCAGCTGATGCTCGTGGATGCGCTTCAGGAGCTGCTCTCCATCGGCCAGGCGCTCCCCTCCCCCCACGATCTCGCCGTAGCCCTCGGGGGCCAACACATCGGCAGATAGGCTGAGCTCCGGCCGGTCGGGGTCGGAGGCCATGTAGAAGGCCTTGATGGCAGCCGGGAAGCGGTGCACGACCACCGGCCGGTCGTGGGCTTCGGCAATGATGGTTTCGTCGGTGCCGCCAAAGTCGCTTCCCCAAGCAGTCGAAGAGCCCTTGGCCTGAATCAACTTGATGGCGTCGTCGTAGTGGAGGCGGGGGAAGGGTGCTTTCACGTTCCCGAGCTTTCCGGGGTCCCGCTCCAGGGTCTTTAGCTCTTCCTGCCGAGTCTCCAGGACCCGGGCCACCACATGGCACACGAGGTCCTCCGCGAGCCGGACCGCGTCCTCCAGGTGGGCGAAGGCCATCTCCGGCTCCACCATCCAGAACTCCGTCAAATGCCGGCGCGTTTTCGATTTCTCGGCACGGAACGTGGGACCGAAGCAGTACACTTTCCCGAAGGAGGCTACGGTCGCCTCGCTGTAAAGCTGACCCGACTGCGCCAGATAAACCTTTTCGTCTTCGAAATAGTCGACCTCGAACA
>DATMQU010000210.1:0-4006 GCA_035566715.1 Vicinamibacteria bacterium | reverse complement strand
TTCTCGCAGGCCGTTTTCACGCCCGCGGTCTTCTATCAGCGCGACATCTATACCTACTGGTATCCACACATCGAGGTTTTCGTGCGCGCGGTGTCGGAGGGCGCCTGGCCGCTCTGGAACGCCAACGTCGGGTTCGGTGGTCCCCTTCTGGCCGACGCGAGCGTCCAGGTCGCCTACCCCCTCACCTGGCTGAACCTCATCATGTTCCCGGCCGCCTATTACAAACTCTTCGTCCTCCTTCATATCTGGGCGGCGGGGGTAGGGCTCTACTTTCTGGGCCGCCGCTGGGGCTGGACGGAGGCCTCCTCCTTTCTGGCCGCGATGGCGTGGTCGATATCGGGGCCTCTTCTGTCCGCGGTCAGCCTCTTCCACCATTTTGCGGGGGCGGCTTGGATCACCTGGGTCTTGCTGGCCCTGGAAGGGCTGCTCGACAGGCCGTCGGGCCGGGCCGCGATCCTCCTGGGGGCGGCGGGAGCGGGCCAGATCCTCGCCGGCTCCGGTGACATGTGCCTGATGACGGGGATGGCGGTCAGCCTGCGGCTCTTGGTCATCGCGATCCAGGACCCGCGAGGGGCGGCGGGACGACTCCCGCGGGGGATTCGGCTCGTCGCCCTCTCCGCCGCCCTCGCCCTGAGCCTCAGCGCGATCCAGTGGTGGCCCACGCTGGAGGTCGTCCGCTCCGGTTCGCGTCCGAGACAGCCCCCCAGCACGAGCATGTACTGGTCTCTGCACCCGGCCACGATGGTGGACATGCTCGTGCCCCGTCTCGTCAGCGACCTACCCCTCACGCCGGAGCTGCGCGCCGCCCTCTTCGAGTCCCGGGAGCCGTTGCTGACCTGCCTTTATCTGGGCCTGTCGTCAGGTCTCCTGGTGGGGACGGGGCTCCTCCTCGGAGGACCGTTGCGGATTCTCGGGGGCCTGGGCTTCGCTTGGTTTCTGGTCGCGGCTCTCGGTCACTACACACCCTTCTATCCGCTTCTCCTGCGGGTGCCCGGCATCGGCCTGCTGCGCTATCCGGCGAAATACGCGATTCCCACCGCTCTCTTCTGGGCCCTCTTGGTGGGCGTGGGGGCAGAGGCCTGGCGGCGAACGTGGACGCCCGTGGAGAGGCGGCGCAGCCTCGGACTGGTTGCTCTCTTCTGGCTGTTGGGGCTGGCGCTTCTCGTGACGGCGTTCTGGATCGAACGCGAGCCGACGGAACTCGATCGGCTCTGGCGGGTGAGCCCGGCCGCCGCGGCGCCGCTTCTCCCCGCGGCACTGGCCTCAAAGCTCTTGGGAGCGGCAGCGCTTGCCTTCTTGGTTGGCCTCCTGGCGTGGGCCAGGGCCCGCCGACCCCTCCCCGCATCTTGGCTCACCGCTGGGCTAGCGCTCCTGGTGGCGGGTGACCTGGGGCGCGTAGGTCGGAGCGTCAACTCCCTGGGCCCCCCGGAGCTTCTCTCCCTGCGGCCGCCGCTGGTGGATCGCCTACGCTCGGCCCTCGACTACCGGATCTACGTGACGACCTTCCCCGAAGAATGCGCGAAGCTGGTCCGTGGTCCCCAGGGGTGGGAGCCGAACTGGAGCTGGGCCCGGGGCACCGAGGAGATGCTCTATCCCCCGATTGGGGCGCGCTGGGGGCTCTTCGGCAGCTACGACGGCGACTTCTCGGGCTTGGCGCCGGCGGCGTTTTGGCCCGTGACCGCGCTCATGCGCAGCACCGAGCAGACGTCCGCGGGACTCCGCCTTCTCCAGATCGGCAACGTGGGGCACGTGGTTTCGGTGGGGGAACACGACCCTCCCGGCCTCACGCCCCTGCTCGCGGAACCCTCGGCCTTTGCGTGTCCCCTGCGGCTCTTTCGCGTCCCCGAGCCCCTGCCCCGCGCCTACGTGGTCGGGGGCGTACGATCGCTTTCCGACCCGGAGGCGCTGACGCTGCTTCTCGATCCCGCCTTTGACCCCGTCCGCGAAGTCTTGTTACCTCCGGGGAACGCAACTTCCGCTGCCGCTTCCGATCTGCGGGGGATGGCACAAATCCGGTGGCGCCGAGCGGACGCGCTCGAGCTGGAGGTGGAGGCGAGTGCCCCCGCCATCCTCGTCCTGGTGGAAGCGTTTTCCCCGGGCTGGCGGGCCACCGTCGACGGGCAGCCGGTCGAAGTCCTGAAGGCGAACCTCCTCTTCCGGGGGGTTCGGGTCCCCGGCGGCCGGCACCGGGTGGGCTTCAGCTACCGGCCGCCTTCCGTGCTCCGGGGAGCGGCTCTTTCCATCGCGGGGCTGCTGGCCGGCGGAGCGATCTGGTGGGCCGGGGGTCGCGGACCCCGGCCCAAGGTTGAGGCGGGCCCCCCCCTGGGGATAGGATCAGAGCCCCCAGCATGAGGGCAAAGCCGTGAAGCGCATTCTGGTCGTGGATGACGAGCAGTCGATGCGGGAACTGCTCGCGATCATGTTGCGCCGGGAGGGCTTCGAGGTCGTGGTGGCGGAGAGCCGGGCCATGGCGGCCTCCGTCCTCGCGCAGGATCCGGTGGACATGGTGATCACCGACATCCGGCTCCCCGACGGCGACGGGATCGAGATCCTGCGGCACGTCAAAGCGGCCACCCCGGACACGGTCGTTATCGTCATGACCGCCTTCGGCTCGACGGAGGCGGCGGTGGGCGCCATGAAGCTCGGTGCTCACGACTATCTCACCAAACCCTTCGACGTCGAGGAGCTCAAGATCGTCGTTCGCAACGCCCTCGATAAGCAGCGGCTCCAGGAGGAAAACATCCGGCTCCGAGCCGAGCTTCGGAGCCGCCACGGTCTGGAGCGCATCATCGGCACCTCCCCCGCCCTGGTGGCCGTTCTGGAAATGGCGAAGGCGGTCGCCGGGACAAACTCCACCATTCTCATCGCGGGTGAGAGCGGGACCGGGAAGGAGCTGGTGGCCAAAGCCATCCATGATCTTTCCCCGCGCCGCGATGCACCTTTCGTCTCCATCAACTGCGGCGCGCTGCCCGAGACCCTTCTGGAAACCGAACTCTTCGGTCACGTGAAAGGGGCCTTCACCGACGCCCACCAGAGTCGCAAGGGCCTCTTCGAGGCGGCCCACCGCGGCACCCTGTTCCTCGACGAGGTGGGGGAGACCCCCCCCTCGATGCAGGTGAAGCTCCTGCGGGCCTTGCAGGAGCGACAGATCCGGAAAGTGGGAGGTACGGATGAGGTCGAGGTGGACGTGCGCGTCATGGCCGCCACCAACCAATCGCTCGAGGACCTGGTGCGGGAACGTCGTTTCCGAGAGGACCTCTTCTATCGCCTGAATGTCATCCCTCTGAGGATCCCCCCCCTGCGGGAGCGCCGCGAGGACATTCCCCTCCTGGCCAACCACTTCCTGAAACGCTTCAGTCGTGAGATGGGTAAGCCCGTAACGTCGATCGCGGATGAGGCAATGGCCCTCCTCGCCCGCTACGACTGGCCCGGCAACATCCGAGAGCTCGAGAACGTCATCGAGCGGGTCATGGCCCTGGAAACCACGACTCAGGTCCAGCATGCGCGTCTTCTCGACCTGCTCCAGCCGCGCTCTCCGGCCCTCCCCGCCCTGTCCTTGGGGGAGGGCTTCAGCCTCGACGACCACCTCCGCTCGATCGAAGCGGGCTTGCTGCGGTGCGCCCTGAGCCAGGCCCAAGAAGACCGTGCGCTCGCCGCCAAGCTACTCGGAGTGACGCGTCGCTCGCTGCGATACTTGATCAGCAAGCATGGCGCGGGGCCGGTGTCCGGTGACAAAAATTGACGCTCCGGGCAAGAAAATGTCGGCAAGTTGAACCCTCCCAACATCTCTAGTTCTGTTGATTCAATAACTTACAGGTCGTGACCATGGGCATTGTCCTTGCAGTGACTGAGGTCGGCTGTTCGCCATGTTCGAAAGGAGAACAATGACGAAGAAGGAAACAGGGTTTACCCTGATCGAGCTGCTGATCGTCGTCGCGATTATCGGTATTATCGCGGCGATCGCTATCCCCAGCTTGCTCCGGGCTCGCGTATCCGCCAACGAGGC
>DATMQU010000209.1:0-7004 GCA_035566715.1 Vicinamibacteria bacterium | reverse complement strand
ACGGTGGCCGTCCCCGACCGGCTGTCGGAGACGAGGTTCAAACGGGCCACGCCGTCCTTGGTCTCCGCCTCGGTGTCGACCCGGCCCAGGGTGGTGAAGCATTGAATCACGGTGCCGTCCGGGCAGGGCATCCCCGCGGGCTCGATGCAGAACGCGGAGATCACGGACACGGCCCCGTTGGCGGCAATGAAGGGGGGGTTGGCGAAGAGCGTGAGGCTGGATCCGGGGGGGGCTGTAAGAAGCGCCTTGGCGCAGGTCAGGACGGCCAGGGCCAGGAGCAGGACACCCAGCCCCATCGCCGCCCTTCCCGGAAGCCGCCTCACGGCGTCACCACGAGCCGGCCGGGGGGAGGGGCGGCCGGCCGGTCGGCGGCGGCGCCCGTGGCAAGGATCAGGGACTCCACGCCGATTGGCCACGACCCCGGGCGGAGGCCCCTGAAGGTGGCCACCGCCACCGCCCCCGAGCCCGCCGCGGCCACGGTCCGCGTGAACCGGATGCGGGCCCGCCCCGACTCCAGCGTCCTCTCAACCGCCACCCTCGACCCGTCCAGGGTCAGGAGGGAGCCGGGAGCGATGTCGACCGCCTCCAGGAGGGCGGGATCGTAGACGAACACCGCCTCCACGGTCCGAAGGTCGCGGGCTCCCACCACGACCAGGGAGAGCGCCGTCGTCTGTCCGGCTCTCACGCTCGCCTCCGGTGGGCTGAAGAGGGCCGTGATCGGCCGGGCATCCGGGGGCGGCACCTCCGGGGGCTCCGGGGAGGGCGAGGCCGCTGGCGGGCCGGGAGAAGGGGCCGCGGTGGGTGGGGCCTCGAGGGGGGCCGGGGGCGCCGGCGCCGGTCGCGGGACCCCGCGCGGAGCCGGGCCGGGCGCGGGCTCGGGGGTCCCGAAGAGGGGGGCGCGGACGCTCGGCACCTTGACCGTCTCCTCGGTCCCCACGTACGTGGACCGGAGGTCCTCCTCCGACACCCTTGGCGCGCGGACGAGGTGCGGGGTGATCGAGATCACGATCTCCAGGTCGTCTATGTTCTTGACCGTGGAGGTGAAGATCCGGTTGAGGATGGGGACGCTCTGGAGGCCGATGATGCCCGACATCGTGGTGGTTTCCCGCCCCTGCACCAGCCCTCCGATGAGGCTCGTCTCCCCGTCACGGAGGCGCAGGATGCCGTTCACGCTCCGGGTCAGGAATGTGGGGAGGGTGGTGCCGGCCACGTCGGCGTTGGCGCCGAGGATGCTGAACTCGGCGGTGAGCTCGAGGGCGATGTCGCCGCTGGCGTTGACCTTGGGCGTGAGCTCGAGGTTCACGCCCACGTTGCGGTACTGGAAGGAGGTCGCGGGCGCGAAGGTGCCCGTCCCCCCGGTGGCGGTGGCGGTGAACGTCGTCACCGGGACCGGCACCTCCTGCCCGATCTTGAGCGCCGTCTTCTTGCCCTCCGCCGCCCGCAGGCGGGGGGCGGCCAGTATGCGGGCGTTGGTGTCCGTCTGCAGGAACTTCGCGAAGAGGGTGGAGGGGACGTTGACCACGAAGTCGGCCAGGTTGAGGGAGGACAGGAGCTGGGCCCGCACGTGGGTGAAGCCCGAGCTGTCCACCTCGCCCGAAGCGCCGGTGGGGCTGAAGGTGGCGGAGACCTCGTAGTTCGAGAGGCGGATCCCGTAGTCCTTCACCTTCGTCCGGTCCACTTCCAGGATCTGGATCTCCGCCATGATCTCGCCCTTGGGCTTGTCGTTGGCCTCCACGATCCGCTCCGCGAGGGCGACCTTGTCGGGGGTGGCGATCACGGTGATGGCCCCGAGGTCCTTGTTGGCGGTGGCCTTGGTGATCCCGGCCAGGGTCTTCACCTGGTTCAGGGTCTCGTTGACGTCGGCGTTCTGGAGGTAGAAGGTGCGGAGCAGGAAGTCGTCGTAGGTCCGCCGCTTCTGGGGAGACTCCGGCACGATGATGAGCGTGTTCTGATCCAGGACCTTGTAGAAGAGCCGGTTCACGAACGTGATCTGGTCGAGGGCCTCCTGGAAGGTCACGCCCGTGAGGTTCACGGTGTACTTCTTGTCCCGGTAGCCCTCGTCGAAAAGGATGTTGACCCCAGAGAGCTTGCCGAGGGTGTCCAGGATCTTCTCCAGGCTGGTCTCCGTGAACTTGATGGCCACCGGCACCGGGCTGCGCGGGGAAAGGACGGGAACGGGGACCCGGGCCGCCTGGACCCGGCTCTTCATGGCCTCGAACTCGGAGAGCCGTTTCTTCTCCTCCTCGCGGGCGCGGATCTTGTCCTGGACCCGGATCAGGTCGTCTTGGGCCAGCCGTTGCCCGGGGTCGTACTTGGTGGCGATTTCCAGCTCCTCCACCGCCTTCTCCAGCTCGTCCGCGGCCAGGTGCTTGCGGGCCTCGGCGTGGTGAAAGCGGGCGGCCTGGGCGCGGGCATTCTCGAGCGCGATCTTGTAGTCGATGTTCTCCGGGTCCTTCTGGAGGGCGGAGGTCAGGCGGGCCACGGCCAGGTCCCAGTTCCCCTTCCGGGCTTCGTTTTGTCCCTGGCGGTAGGCGGAACGGGCCGCGCAGCCCGACCCGGCCAGGCTCAGGGCGATTGCCGCCGCCAAGAACCGGCCCCCGGAACGCAAGCTCCTGCCTCTGCCTGCCCGCATCGTCACCACTCGTTGTAGGGCGTTCCCGAGAGCGAGGACTCGGTGGACGCGCTCTTCAGGTCGCTGATGCCCGGGGGCTCTCCCGGGTGGTCGGGATCGGGGTCCGCGTTCACCACCTCCCAGTTCGCCATCCTGGTGATGGGGTCGACGGGGACGGCCCGCACGTAGCCGTCCTCCTTGAGGGCGTCGAGGGAGGCCGGATAGCGGCCCTTGTCCGCGTAGTACTGGTCGATCAGCTCGCGCAGGCGGAAGAGATCTTCTTTCAGCACCGCCTCCCGGGACTGGAGGATGGCCGCCTTGTACTCGGGCAGCGCGATCGCGGCCAGGATGGCGATGAGGGCCACCACCGTGATCAGCTCGATGAGGGTGAAGCCCCCCTCACCAGGAGTTGTACTGCGTCCCATCCAATCCCTTCCCCGTGTTCTTCGAGTACACGTCCCAGACATTCTGGCCGCACCAGGACGTGCTCTCGGGTTCGTCCTGGTAGCAGCGCCGACCCCACTCCGCGGTTCCCGTCATAGGGTCCACCGGTATGCGGCGCAGGAACTTGAGCTTCTTATCGATCGCCCCCACCCGGTTGACCCCCTTGACCAGGATCTCCAGGTCGGGGGGATAGCCCTCGCTCCCCACCTTGACGTCGGTGCCCCCAATCGCCCCCTGTTCCACCGCCAAGTGATAGCGGTCGACGGCGGTCCTTATCTCCCGCAGGACCCGCCTGAGCTCGATCTCCTTCTGGCGGGTGTAGGTCACCCGGGCCAGGGGCATTATGGCGGAAGCCAGGATCATCACGATGGCGGCGGTGGCCACCAGCTCCAGGTAGGTCACACCTCGGGAGGAGCTATTGGCCATGGCTCTCCGGGGACGCGGCGCGGAAGTAAGCGGAGAGCTCGATGGCCAGGTCCCCCTTCTGTTCCGCGCTGCGCCGGAGGGCCACCCGGTCCACGGTGATGAAACGCGGCGAGCGCTCGACGCGGGCCAGGAACCCCACCAGCTGATGATACGTCCCTTCCACCGGGAACGAGATGCCCACCCGGGTGAGGCGCGTTCCCTTGACCTCCTCGGGATGATACGTGCGGCGCCGGGGCTTCAGCCCCGGCTCCGCGGCCATCTTCTCGACCTCCTGCAGGGTGGGCAAGAGCTCGGCGTCCCGCGAGCCCACCACCCCCTTGTAGAAGCGCTGCATGTCCGCGGCGTTGGAGCGGATCGCGTCCGCGCGGCGGCGCAGGCCGGCCGTGACTTCTCGCTCGCGCTCCACCTCCGCCCGCAGCAGGGCCACCCGCGAGGTGACGCTGCGGAGTTGCAGCTGGCGGGGGAAGGTGTAGGCCGCGAACGCGGCCACGTTCAGCCCGGCCAGGGCCCAGAAAACGGGCAGGAGGCGGCGCCGCCAGAAAGGAGGGGGGGAGGCGGCGGTCACGGCTGCTTCTCCGGGGGCGACACATACCGCATCGAGAAACTCAAGTCCGCCCCCTCCGCGCCCTCCCCCACCCCCAGGAGGTTCACGTCCTGGAACTCCTTCCGTTCCTGAAGGGCGCGCATGAAATCGAACCCGTCCTCCGCTTTCCGGGCCACCGCGCCCAGGTCCAGGTGCAGCTGCCCCTCCCGGACGGAGGGAGCGATGGAGATCAGGCGCACCCCCGTCGGCAGCACCTCCTCCAGAATGGCGAGGAGATCGGTCCAGGAGAATGCCCTCTGGTCGACCAGGGCGCGGATGAGCGCCCACTGGGCGACCAGGGCGGGGTCCGGCCGCGGGCTCCGCAAGGACACGGCCTCCTTCCGGAGACCCTCGATCTGCTGATCGAGGGCCCTCACCTCCTGTTCCAGGGCCGCGGTGCGACCCGGCAATACCTGCCGGAGGACGAGGGCGTGGCGGGCGGTGAGGGCGAGCAGGAGAAGCGACGCCAGGCCGAAGGCGAGCGCGGGCAGCCGCTCGTTGCGGAAGGGCCGGCTGGCCAGGTTGAGGGGGGCCCTCACGCGGCCCTCGCCACGCACGCGGCCGCCCCCGCCAGGGCCTGGGCCGCGGGCCCGGAATCGCTTCCCCCGAAGGGCACCCAGGGATCGAGGACCTCGGGCTTGAGCCCCAGGGGCTCGTGAAGGAGCGCCACCGCCTCCTCCGGGGGCAGGGCCGCGGAACGGACCACCGCCGTCTCCAGGCCCGGCCCCTCCAGCCTCTCGCGATAATAGAGGACGGTGTTGGCCACCTCGCGGATGACGGGATCGGGGGCGGCGGCAAAGTCCCCGGTCAAGGTCCGCAGGAGGATGGGCCAGCCCGCGCGGCTCAGGACCAGGGATACGTAGCCGTGGTCCCAGTTCAAGAAGAGGCGGTCGCCGGAAGAGCCCGTCCCGATCGTCCTCCCCGACAGGGTGAGGCAGGCCGCCTCCACCAGGCCGGGGCGGAACCCGAGGTCTAGGAGCGCCGCCTCGTAGCCCTCGAGGACGGGTCGAAAGACGGCGGCCACCAGCACCTGGCCCCCGGATCCGGGGGGCGGGGCTCGATGAGCGACGCGGGCCTCGCGGGCCTCGAAGGGAAGGGCTTTCTTGAGCCGGAAGCGGATGAGGTCCTCGGTCTCCCGCCGGCCCCGGCCGGTCACCTCGGGGGCGGGAAGCAGGGCCAGCCGGACCACGGGATCGGGGAGGACGAGGCCGATGTCTCCCCCCGCGAGGGCCCCCGCCCGCTCCACCACCCCGGCCAGGGTCTTGCCGAAGGCGGCCGCGTCCGTGATGTTGGGCTGGGTCATGGAGAGGGTCAGCGCCCCCTCGGGCAGGTCCAGCGAGGCGGCCGCGCCCAGGAGGAGCCGCTTTCCCTCGCGAAAGAGCCGGACCACCCCCAGGCTGTGCGGCCGGACTTCGAGGGCGATGAGCGGGTAGTCGGGCTCGAAGAGCCGGCGGCGGAGCCAGCCCTGTCCGCTCCGGAGCCCCTCCCCCGCCCCCCTCACACCACCTCCACGAACGTGACCTTGTTGATCTCCTGGAGCGTGGTCCGGCCGGTCAGGGCCTTGTTGACGGCGGACTCCCGCAGGAAGATCATCCCCTCCTCCCGGGCCGCGCGCTTGATGTCCGCGCTCGAGCGGCGGGCCAGGATCATCTCCCGCACGCTGTCCGAGACGTCGAGGAGCTCACAGATGGCGGTGCGGCCCTTGTAGCCCGTGCCCCCGCATTCCAGGCAGCCCGCTCCCTCGTAGAACCAGGTATCCGCGTAGGCCACGGGGTCGAGGCCGGACTCCACCAGCAGTTCGCGGGAGGCCTTCACGCGGCGCGTGCAGTGGGAGCAGATCGTCCGCACCAGGCGCTGGGCCTGGACGCAGTTGAGGGCGGAGACGAAGTTGTAGGGCTCGATCTTCATGTTCAGGAAGCGGCCGAGGACGTCGATCACGTTGTTGGCGTGAACGGTCGTGAAGACCAGATGGCCGGTGAGGGCGGACTGGATCGCGATATCCGCCGTCTCCGGATCGCGGATCTCCCCCACCATGATCTTGTCCGGATCGTGACGGAGGATCGAGCGCAGGCCCCGGGCGAAGGTCAGCCCCTTCTTCTCGTTGACCGGGATCTGGGTCACGCCCTTCAGCTGGTACTCCACCGGGTCCTCGATGGTGATGATCTTGTCTTCTTCGGTCTTGATCTCGGAAAGGGCGGCGTAGAGGGTGGTGGTCTTGCCGGAGCCGGTCGGCCCCGTCACCAGCACCATGCCGTAGGGCTCGCGGATGAACCGGCGGAAGCGCGCCAGCTCCCTCTCGTCAAAGCCCAGCACGTCCAGGCGAAGAGAGGCGAACTGCTTGGAGAGGCTCTCCTTGTCCAGGATGCGGATGACCGCGTCCTCTCCGTGCACGGAGGGCATGATGGACACCCGGAAATCGATGGCGCGTCCGCCCACCCTCACCCGGAACCGGCCGTCCTGGGGAACGCGCTTCTCCGCGATGTCCAGCTCCGCCATGACCTTGATGCGGCTGATGATGGTTTGGTGGTGCTCCTTCGCGATGGGCTTCATGGCCGGCTGGAGCACCCCGTCAATGCGGTACTTGATCACCACCTCGCTGTCCCGGGTCTCGATGTGGATGTCGGAGGCCCGACGGTTCAGGGCGTCGAAGACGGTGGAATCCACGAGGCGGATGATGGGCGATTGATCGGCCTGGATCTTGTCGATGGAGAGGACTTCATCGCCGTTGTCGTCGTCGCGGAGGAGCTGGATCTTGAACGATTCCGAGGCCTGCTCCAGCACCCGCTGGGTCCCCTGGCCGCGCTTGAGCGCGTCTTGGATGGCGGAGGGCGCGCCCACCGCGGGCTGGATGGGGGTCTGCAGGAGCAGGGAGAGCTCGTCGACCACCGGGATGTTGGCGGGGTCGGCCATGACCAGAACGAGTCGCTCCCCCTCCCGGCG
>DATMQU010000208.1:0-5753 GCA_035566715.1 Vicinamibacteria bacterium | reverse complement strand
CGAGGTTGGAACCGTAGTTCGTACGACGAGCGTACGTCCGGGCCCCCCGCTTCACCCCTCCGCGGCCAAGAGTTTCATGCGCTCGAACAGGCTGAGCTCGGGACGGAGGGCGCCCAGGGTCGCAATGCGCTCTCGCTCCTTGGGCGACGTCGAGAAGACCCACCGCGAGAACGGATCCCCGGGCACGCGGATCACGTCGCTTCTCTCTCCGCGCAGGAGCAGAAACTCGTGGAATTCTGGGGTTCGGCGGAGGCTCGCGACCTGCTCCACCTGGCGCTCGCTGAGACCCAGCTGGCGCCGGAGGGTTTCGACGCCCTCCGCGCCCGGGTGCCCCACGAACCGAGTTGCGGAGTTCCCAAGGATGGCCGCACCGAAGGCCGAGCCCGAGAAGTCTTCCAGGACCTGGGAGAGGCTGAGTACGGACATCCCCTCCTTGCGGCCCATGCGGATAGAGCTGGCCAGGAATGGCCCCGCCGCGGACGCCACCGCGGAGCCGGAGGTGCTTCCATCCAGGAGGGCCCAGCTTTCGTCGAGGGTCAGAAACGTGCGGTGCCCGCGGCGGCTCACTCGGGCGGACCACCTCCGTACCTCGTAGATCGCGAGCCGCAGGGCCAGCGCCGCGAGGTCGCGATGCTCCCCCAGCAGCCCCTTGAAGTCGTAGCAGATGACATGGCAGCCCTCCGCCATGGCCAGCCGCGCGTTCGCCTCGAAGAGGCGCGCGAACTTGCCCTCCGTGTAGGGGTAGAGGGCCCGCCGCAGCTCATCCGCGTGGGGCCCTCCCACCCGCCCGAGAGCTTCCGCGAAGCCCAGGAAGCTGCGCGGCAGGCCCCCCCGGTACATGTGCTCCTTGAGCGCCTCCTCCACGCTCGCCTTCACGCGCTCGAAGCGCTCCTCCTCCTTCCCGTCGACGCGCAGCAGGTCCAGGAGGAGCCATTCGAGCCGGGAGATATGCTCGTCCAGTCCGCCCGCCGCCTCGTCCCACTCGAAGATCTCGACCCCGGGAGGCTCATCGAAGGTGAAGGGCACGTATTTCCCATCCAGAAGCTGCGCGTAATGCTCGTAGGACGCCCCGTTGTCGAGGATGAAGGTGTAGGGCGCCGGCTCTCGGCGCGACGCTGCTGCGAGGTAGGCGCCGGAGAGCACGTAGGAGGCCACAAACGACTTCCCCCATCCGGAGGTCCCGGTGACGAGGATGTTCGCGTTGGACTGCAGCGCCTCGTCGAAGGGATCGTAGAGGACCACGCTGTTCGACGGGGTCAGGAACGGGATCTTGCCCGTGCCCCAGGAAAAGCCGTGGACGGGCATCATGTCGACCGCAACCGGGGTCAGGGTTCGCCGGCGACGCTCCGGCAGCCCCGGCGAACCCGGCAGCGTGGCGAGGAAGGCTTCCTTCACGAGGTAGCGCTCCCGGTGACCCCTCAGGCCGTGCGCTCGCGCCATCACGGCGATCGTCTCCTGGGCCGCCTCCTCGAGCGCGTCGGGAGAGTCCTCGTAGAGAGCGATCGAGAGCGACGTCCCCAGGATCCGCAGCGTGCTCACGATGATCCGGCTCACCGCTTCGTCGCTCTGCTTCTCGACCGCGGCCGCGAGGGGGTCGGCGCGGTCGGTTCGGACCAGGAAGTTCTGCAGGCGCAGGCCCGCGGCCAGGCGGGCGCGGGCCCGCAGCGTCTGCAGCTCAAGCCCGCCCGGAGGGATTTCCACCCTGTAGTGGAGAACGTATTTCGCTCGGGGCAGGGAAAGCAGGGGGACGAGGATACCGGGCTCGGTCCGGTCCGGGAGCTGCTTCAGGGTCACGACACCCACGCAGCGGTCTCCGATCTCGAGCAACCCCGGCCGGACCGCCATGTCGTCCTCGACGAGCGACCAGGCGGTGCTCGTCTCGCCCAGGTACGGCCGCTCCCCCACCGAGCTCCCCGGCAGCTCGTCCCTCTCGGCCCGGGCGCGTCTCGAAAGCTGCGTCAGGGGCGCGGATCGGCTCGCCGTGGGGCTCAGAAGCTCGTGGATCAGCTTGATGATGTCCTCGGTTTCGCACCGGGTGAACCCTAGGGCAATCTGGCAGAGCCCGTACTCCACCCGGCGCTCGAAGCGCCGAGCGCTTGAGAGCACTCCCGCGTAGACGTCGTCCCACCGTCTACCCGGGCGGCGGGCCCTGGTGAGGAGCGCTCGCAGCCTCGCGGGCAGCCCCTTCTTGACCAGCCCCTCCAGGCACTCCGGCCGGAAGGATGCCGTCAGGTAGTGCCGCCGGGCCTGCACGAACGAAGGGACCCCCGAACTCGCAGAGGCCCGCGTCAGCTGCGCGAGCCGGCCCCGCCGGAACTCCTCCAAGACGCGGGCCCGCTCGTCCAGCTGCGGTATGGGCGGCAGGCAAGCCTCGACACCCACCCGCCCCCCCTCCTTGTCGACCACGACGATGAACTGGTAGTCGCTCCCTTCCGGCAGCCCGCTGCTCCAGACGGAATCCGCACGCAGAGCCGCGGAATCGAACTCGGCGTCCGACATGCCGGGCTCGTGGAAGGCCACGAGCTCGTACACGAGGGTCACCCGACCGTCCCGGTGCCAGATGAGGTCGTCGAGCACGTCGACGATGCTCAGCTCGGCCGTCAGGGTGCGCTCCTCCAGCCTCAAGCCCGCTGACCCCCGCTCGCACGCGCGCGCAGCACCATCTGCAAAGGATGCCCGGCGAGGCGCTCATTCGCGGCCGCGCTGTAGACGAAGCGTTCGGGGCGCGACAGGTAGAAGCGGATCAGGCTGGGCACGAAGTGCTCGTCCTCGTGCCGCTCCATGTAGGCGAGCGTGAGCGCGGTGGCGGCCGCCCCCAAGACTTCCCATACCATCCCCAGCCGGAAGGGCGGGAGCAGCGAGAGCAGCCCCGTGAACTGATCGACCGCAGCCAACACGCTGAACGCGACCAAGACCACGCCCCACGAGCGCACGGTGAGCGGCCCCAGCTTCAGGGGATCATCCAGGTTGCGGAGGACCCCCGTCTGACGCCTCACCGCGGCGCGAGCTCCCACGCGTGATCAGCCGCCCCGCAGCTGCGTACCTGAAAGGTCTGCCCGTCAAATACCTCAACCACGCCCGTGGCGAGGCCCGAGATACGGGAACGCAGTCCCGGCGGTACGGCGACGCTCTCGATCAGACTGTAGAGGGTCACGAACTCACTCTCGTCGGCGGGCGCCCGCTCGAGGTCCAGGACAACAAGCACTCTCCGGGGATCGAGTCTGCTCATGAGGTCGTACAGCCTGACCGTCATGCGGGGGTCCCCACCGGGCAGCGTCACCACGGAGGTCGCCCCGGCGCCCGTGCCTTCCCCGGTCCAGCGCCAGGCCCAGCGGGGTTGGCCGCAGCTCGGAGACGCCGTCAGAGAAAGCGTGTATGGCCCGAGAAAAGGCTCCACCGCTACCGGCCCCGAGCCGGTCAGGGCGGGGCCGTCGCTCCCACACGAGCAAGCGAGCGCGGCCCCGAGTCCAGCCAGAGTCCGCATGACCCTCACGGCGGAGCCTCCCTCCCGCGGGAGCCCTAGGCTCGTTCATGGACCCCCGCTTGGACACCACCCCGGCGCTAGAAGCCTCCCAGCAGGCTCTGCATGCGCGAGTACATTTGGACTCCCGCCCCCGCGGCCAGCAGGAACAGCGATCCAAAGAGAAACCGCCGCGCGTGGTCTCCGGACTGGTGGTGCCCCAACACCATCGAGCCACCCGCGCCCAGGCCTCCGACGATCATGAGCGCCGCGCTCCATCGCTGCGCGTTCTGCGTGATGACTTCCACGAGACCGTTCAGGGGGTCGCCCGCCGCCCAAGCCGGGGCCCCCAGACCCAGGACCAGCCCCGCCGCAAGGAGAGCGGTGGCTAGAGGTCGTAGTGTCGGGGCGCAGAGGCTTCCCGGGGATGGAAGGGCGCTCGACCCACACGGCGAAGCCTTCGGAGCGTCCATGCCTCACCTCCAAGCTCCCTTCTTCAGCAAGCGGGATGCCTCCTGCGACCGGACCCCAAGACGCAACCTCGTCAGCAGTTAGACCTAAGGGGTCGCCCGCTTCGCCGCTTCCGGCGGGCACCTCCCACTCCCCCACCGCCGCTACTGGCCGTGCGGTGCCGGTCACTTGGGCCAACGACCGCGTCCCAGTACGTGCGGCACTCGGCTCGCGGCCCGGCGGCGACGGGCGCGTGGGATTGGTATCCAGGGGTGCGCCCCTCATCTGACGCCCCGGAGTCGCTCGGACGAGATCGTGAAGTGGCTGGACAAGAAGCGTCAAAGTGACACGGTCGCGTCGGATGGGGCAGGAAAACAGGCCACGTATCTTGCCGGAACGCCGCCCGTGAGCTTAGACTTGCGCCCCCCATGGACGGCGACCTAAGGAAAGACGATGGTCACCCGGCGCCACCCCAGACGCGCGACTATCCCGCCCTCATCTCCGCGCTGAACGAAGCGTTGTCCGTCTTCGCCGGCACCGCGGACCTCCAGGAGGCCCTCCGTCAGTCGTTCGATGCTGCCATCCGGGGATGCAAGGCGCAGGCCGGGCTGCTGCTGCTGGTCGAGCAGGATGAGCCGCCTAAGTTCCGGAGCATCCATGCCGCGGGCAGGATTTCCGAGCAACAGGTCCTCGCCGCGGAGAGCGGCCGCAGCGCGCCGGGCATCAGCGCCCAGGTCATCCGCAACGCTCTAGAGAGCAGACGATGCCAAGTGATCCAGGATCCCCGGATGCAGACGCTGCAAACGGCCGCGTTTGTGGATGAGCCCTTCTCGGTGCTGTGCGCGCCCATCGTCGATCCCTACGCGAGCGGCGTGCTCGCCATCCTCTACTTTCAGCAGAGCCAGCCCGGCCTCGCCTACGAGCTCGAAGACCTCGTGTGGCTCGACACCTACGCGGCCGCGCTAGGCCGCCTCTTCGGGTGTTTCTTCCAGGCCCAGCGCCGGGAGTGTGACCTTAAGGCCCTCCTCGGGTCCGAAGCGCGGGCCGAGGGAGCCCCCGACCTGATCGGGGACAGCCACCACATGCTGCGCCTTCGCCGCGAGCTCCACGAGACCCTGATCCCCGCCGCCAGCGCCCGCTCCCCCGCCCCCTTCCTCCTCCTCGGGGAGAAGGGCACGGGGAAGGAAGTCGTCGCCCGGTACATCGGCGCCTACTCGGAACGGCGGAGCGGTCCTTTCGTCACCATCAACTGCGCGGAGATCACCTCGGAGCTCGCCGCCTCGCGCTTTTTCGGGCACAAGCGGGGAGCGTTCACGGGCGCGATCAGCGACGAGAAGGGTCTCTTCCGCTCCGCCCATAAGGGGGTCCTCTTCCTGGACGAGATCTCGCATCTCCCCCTGCCCGTGCAGGCCACGCTGCTGCGCGCGCTCGACTACCGCACGGTGCAGCCCGTGGGCGTCGCGGAGCAGATCCCCGTGGATGTGCTCCTCATCATGGCCACCAATCGCGACCTCGATGACGCCGCCACCAAGGGCCAGTTCCTCCCCGACCTCCTGGACCGGATGACGGTAGGCCACATCATTCGGCTGTCCGCGCTCCGCGAGCGCCCGCTCGATATCATCCCCCTGCTCGAGCACTACCGTGTCCTCAACGAGCGCCGCCTCCGGCGGCCGACCCTCGGCTTCGACCCTGCGGTCTTGCGCGTCCTCGCCGGGTACCCCTGGCCCGGCAACGTGCGCGAGCTCTCGGGCGTCGCGGCCAAGCTCGTTACCCACACCAAGCCGGGGGCTCGAATCGACCGCGAGTCCCTGCGCCGTGCCTACCCCCAGGCCTGCTCGCCCAC
>DATMQU010000207.1:0-4079 GCA_035566715.1 Vicinamibacteria bacterium | reverse complement strand
CTGAAGCCTTCAATGTAGGCACCTTGCAGTCTGAGCTCCCGATTGCCGGGCAATCCGGAAGGGTCGCGCTCCCACTCCCCGATGCCATTGATACGAGCCGGGGATCAGGTGCCGGGTCCGCGCGTCCAGGGGCGCACGGCTTGAATACGTACGAACGTAGGCCTACCATACGTACATGACCAAGCTGACCTTGAGCGTGGACGAGGAGGTCGTGCAGCGAGCTAAGCGCTATGCCGCCAAGCGGGGAACGTCCGTCTCACGCCTCGTTGAGACCTATCTCGACGCCCTGGCCCGCTCACCGACGCTAAAGGATCAAGACCTTCCGCCCATCACCCGACGGTTACGAGGGATTCTCAAAGGCGCCAAATACAGCCGCGACGACTACATCGATTACCTCGACCGGAAGTACCGTTGAAGCGGCTCCTCGTCGATGTCAACGTTGTCCTCGACCTCATTCTCGACCAGCCCCCCTTCGCGGAGACAGCGGGGGCCCTTTGGGCTGCTGCGGAAAGGAAGGAAGTCGAAGTCCTGGTGCCGGCGCACGGGGTCACGACGATCTTCTACGTGGTCGCCCGCCAGCGGGGTGCTGCTTTTGCCCGCCGCATCCTTACGGATCTGCTCGCTGTCCTAAGCGTCGCTCCTGTGGATGGAGCAATCTTGCGCCGGGCGCTCGCCCTCGGGCATCCCGACTTCGAAGATGCCGTTTGCGCTGCCGCAGCCGAAGCTACGGACTGCGACGTCCTCGTGACCCGTGACCCAAAGGGTTACCCGGATTCTCCCGTGCTGGTGGTGGACCCACCGACAGCGCTCTCTTTGCTCCAGCGCACCTCAGGGCCCAAGGGTGTCGCCGAGCGACCGGCCCCCGCTTACGACAACCGTCGGCGGGTGCGGGCCCGCTCACGCCAGCGCAACAGGTCGACCCCACGCAAGCCTCGCTCGGCCCAGCTCAGCTCAGCCCTCAAGGGCCAGCGCCGCCGGGCCCCCTCGACCCCGTCCTAGCCCGCCTTTTTGGGGGTGACTTTACATAATATATCTTATCGGAAGTTAATAACCCCGCTTTTGCGGCCCCCCGGGCGCCCCCGCGATCGCTCGTCACATAACGCCTTCCCGCTCCTACACGCTGTAGAATCGGCCCCCTCCGAGGATGCTGCTCCCATTGCTGGAGGTGACGCGCGCGGACGTCAGGCACATGCTGCGCGCTGACGCCCTCTACCTTGGCCTCGGCCTGGTATTGCTCGCCACCGGCATCAGCGCCGTGTGGGTCTATGCTCGGGCCGCCCGGCCCGGTTCCGAGCCCTCGGTGTTGTGGTTTGGCCTGTTTTCCCTGCCGTACGGTCTCCGGCTTCTGGCCCGCACTGAGACATTCCGCCTATTCCTCGGGTTCCCGACTGCTTTCTGGGCCTACTCGGTCTCGGCCCTGACCTACATGATGCCGATTCCCATCCTCCTCTATCTGCGGGCAACCTTCCCCCGCTGGCGGCAGCCGCTAGGCTGGTCGGCTCTTGCCTTGGCTGCCTTCGCCCTCGGTGGCATCTCCGCCGACCTTATCCTGCAGCGGCCAGGCTCGGCAGCAACCCCTAACAGCCTGATAGCCATCGCGTTCATGGTAGGCGCCCTTGCGCTCCTGCTTCGTCGACGGTGGTGGCCCAGCCGCGACTTTCGCGTGCTGCGCGTGGGTCTCATCAGCTTGGGGGTGACGGCGGTGCTAGACAACCTGCGGGGGCTCGGCGTCCTGTCCTGGGCCGGTCCGCAGGTGGAGCCCTTGGGATCTACGGTCCTGATCCTGAGCTTGGGCGCTATCGCGGCTCGGCGCGTCGTCCAGAGTGCGGAACGCCTGCTCGCCCTCGACAAGGAGCTCAGCATCGCGCGCCAGATCCAGTCGTCGATCCTGCCGAGCTCGATGCCAAGCGTCGCCGGGCTCGTAGTCGCCACGCGGTTTCGACCCATGACCGCGGTGGCCGGGGACTTCTATTACTTCCTAGAAATGGGCAGCCGGCGCTTGGGCATCCTCGTGGCTGACGTCTCTGGCCACGGCGTGCCGGCGGCCCTACTCGCCTCAATGGTCAAGGTGGCGGTCGCGGCGCAGAAGCTGCAGGCCGATCATCCTGCTGCCGTGCTGACCGGAATGAACGAGACGCTCGAGGGCCAGCTCGGCGGCCAGTACGTCACGGCGGCGTATCTCTTCCTGGACCGCGAGGCGGGGGTGATGCGGTACAGCGCCGCGGGTCATCCACCGCTCTTGCGCTGGAGCCCGAACGAGTCGCGGACACACGAGCTTGAGGAGAACGGCCTCCCCCTCGGGCTGATGGAGGTCGCCCACTACCAACAGCTCGAGCAGCCGCTCCTGGCGGGCGACCGCTTCCTCCTCTACACCGACGGGCTCGTGGATGCCACCAACGCCGCCGGCGAATTCTTCAGCGTCGACCGCGTGAAGGCCACGGTTGCTGCGGGCGCGGCCCTCTCCACGGAGAGCGTCGCGGACCTCCTCCTGGAGAAGACACGAGCATGGGCAGTCGGAAATGTAGCCGATGATTTGACTCTCGTCCTCGTGGATTGCGTGTGACCGCAGCCCGCTCGGCTCCGACGGGCGTGGGCGAGCGATCGAAGCTCGCTCACGTCGCGCTTCGTTGCCTTTGGGGGCTCGCCGCCGGTCTGCCCATCCTGGCCCTTTCGGCGGAGCTCTTTCTGGTCCTCCAGCAACGAACGGCCCAGCGTGCTGCCCTGCCCTTCGAGCGGCGCAGTGGAAACATCTTCCGGGCGGAGGGCGTTCACGAAGCCACGGCCAGGTCCCTCTGGGCCGAGTCGTGGTCGAAGTATCGACCCGGTGCGCACGTCGAGAGAATCCTGGGGGGGGAACGGTACGTGGTGACGATCAACAGCCACGGCTTCCGCACGTGGGAATTCGCCCAGACCAAGCCGCCCGGGACCGTGCGCGTCATCTGCATCGGCGGGTCGACAACCGTCCAAGGTCGCACCAACGACCAGACCTACCCGGCGATTCTCGAAAGACGCCTGCGCGAGACGCATCCTTCGCTGGCCATCGAAGTCCTGAACCTGGGCGTGAGCGGCGTCTCGTCGGACCATTGGCTGAACAAGTCCGAGGAACTCCTGAGCTATGGGCCCGACGTCCTCGTGGAATACGACGGGATCAACGACATCATGTGGCACGCGCTGCCGCACTATGCCCAGCTTCATCCCTGGAGACGGCTCCTGACCAAGAGCCGGCTGTTCCAGTGGCTCTTCCCCATCAACCCGCCAGAACTGGACAGCGACCTTTCCCGCATCGTGGACGACGAAACCCTCTTCGCCGAGCTCTGCCAGCGGCACGGCTTGCACCACATCGCGGGATCCTTCGCCGCACCGAGCTACGACACCGCCCCCCCGGACGAGCAGGCATTCCTCGACATCAACGTCAGGGAATGGACAGTGAACAGGGAGGTTTGGCCGCTCGCCCGGTACGAGGACTATGCGCGCATTCTCGCTCGATACAACACGCTCTTCGAGCAGGCCGCAGGATCCGGCCGCTTCGAAGGGGTCATGCTCCATCGCGCCCTCACCGATCCAGCCCTCTACCTCGACATCTGCCACATGAACCAAGAGGGGATCGCCCGCTTGGCTGACTCCTTCTTTCCAACCGTGGCGCGGGCCGTCGAGCGGGCCGCCGGTCGGGACCGGCGCCGGTGATTTGCCGTACAGACGTCGACGGGGAGCCGTGAGACTGGTTCGTCCCTATTTTGGGCAAAGTCTGCCATTTACCTCAAAGGAGAGGAGTTAAGAGCCGAAGACTCTCATCTGCCTCCCTCGCTGCGGGCCGAGCGGACCTCCCGCTCCCCACTCTCTCCGGATCTCTTGACCTAACGCGACCCCCGGCAGCCGGTTGCGATCGAGCAGAGGCTGCCCACGGCTATTGGACCTGACTCGGTGTCGGCTCGTGGTAGCGTGGCATCCTGAATCGCCCACATGACGGGCGCTACGGCCAGGAGGGCCGGAAGTTAAGCACGTGGAGCGTCGAGACCCCCGCCGACGTTTGGCGGACGCCGCGGGAAGCGTGAACGGCACTTTGAGGACGCCGACTCCGA
>DATMQU010000206.1:0-2409 GCA_035566715.1 Vicinamibacteria bacterium | reverse complement strand
CCGACCAGGCGCACCCGGGAACCGCCGTTGCGGGCCGCCACCTGGTCGGCGAGCGCGCGCCCCACCCGGCCGAAGCCGAGCAGGACGACGTCGGTGCGGGGCGCCCCCGGGGGGCGGCCGCCCCCGATCTTGGAGAGTTGGAAGGCGGCGTGGACCCGCCGCGTCGCCTCCGCGGCCTCCGGCCCCGCCACCACGAACGAGATGTTCAGCTCCGACGAGCCCTGGGCGATGGCGATGACGTTCACGCCCCCCGCGGCCAGGGCGGAGAAGACTCGGGCCGCGATTCCCGGCGTCCCCGCCATGCCCCTTCCCACCACCGCGATCACGGCCACCCCGCTGCGGGCGACCACCCCGTCGATGAGGCCCGTGGCCAGCTCTTCCCGGAACACGCGGCGCAGGGCCTGGACCGCGCGGGCCGCCTCCCCCTCCGGGAGGGTGAAGCCGATCGAGCTCTCCGAGGAGGCCTGGAAGATCGTGGAGACGGAGAGCCCCTCCGCGTGGACGGCGGTGAACGTGCGGGCGGCGATGCCGGGCACGCCCATCATCCCCTTCCCCGCGACCGTGACCAGGGCCTGTCCCTGGATGGTGGCCAGGGCCTTGACGGGGTAGGCCTCCAGGGTGTGCCGCCCCGAGACCTCGGTCCCCGGCCGCTCGGGGTCGTGGAAGGAGCGGACGTGGAGCGAGATCCGGCTCCCGTCCAGGGGAATGAGGGCCCGGGGATGGAGCACCTTGGCCCCGAAGTAGGCCACCTCCGCCGCCTCCCGGTGGTGGAGCTGGGGGATGAGGCGGGCGTCGGGAACCTGGCGGGGATCGGCGGTGAGGATGCCGGCCACGTCCTTCCAAAGGACCACCCGCTCGGCCCGGAGGGCCCTCCCGAGCAGGGTGGCCGTCAGGTCCGATCCGCCCCGCCCGAGGGTGGCGACGCCCCCATCCGGGGCGGAGCCGATGAAGCCCGGGACGACCACCGTGACCCCGCGGCGCAGCAGGGGCGGGAGCAGGCGCCGGGCGCGCCGGCGGGTTTCGGCCAGGTGGGGCGCGGCCGCCCCGTGACGACCGTCCGTCGACACCAGCCGGACCGCGTCCACGCATTCCGCGCGGCGGCCCGCGGCGCGCAGCGCCTCTGAGAGGATCGCGGCGGCCGCCCGCTCGCCCCGGGCAATGAGGGTGTCGCTGGCCCGCGGGGAGAGCTCGGCCAGGGCCGCCCCCGCCCGCGCGATCTCCCGGTAATCCCGGGCGGCGGCGTCGAGGGCGGCCAGGAGGCGGCGCCGCGCCCCTCCCGGCCGCAACAGGCCGAGCGTGATGTCGCGGTGGAGGCGCAGGAACGCGGCCGCCACCTCGCTTCCCGCTCCCCCTTCCCCCCCCGCCGACCGGCGCGCGCCCAGAAGGAGCGCGTCCGTGACTCCGGCCACGGCCGAGGCCACCACCACCAGGGGGCCGCGGTGCCCCCGGATGAGCGCCACCGCCCGGCGAAACGCGGCCGCGTCGGCCAGGGAGGCGCCCCCGAACTTCCACACTTCCAGGGGGGGATGACCCGCCATCAACGCTTCCCTTCCCCGCGCCGGAAGCTCGCGAAGTTGAGGCGGACCTCGCCTTCGGGGCCGGTGATGGAGATGCGCATGAGCTTGGAGGGGGGAGCGTCCCGACAGGCCCGGAACAGCTCCGCCAAGGTCCGGACCCGCACCTCCGTGTCGACGGTATCCCAGCCCCGGCCTGTGCTCAGGGTGACCACGGCATCCGTCTTCGACCGCCGGAAGAGGCTCACAACCCCAGGATCCCCTGGTCCACGTTCACGACGTGGGCGCGGACCTTCTCCTCCAGGACCTTGCGCACCGCTCCGTAGTCCTCCCGGGGCACGGGCAGGCGGAAGGAGCCGGAGCGGCCGCGGGGGAGAAGGACGAGGATCACCTCCCGGCCCTCGGGGGCCTCGCGGAAGGCCATGCGGGCGATGTTTCCGTAGGGGAGGAAGCCGGTGTCGGCCCAGACCCCGTCCCGGTACAGCCCCAGGTGGATCCGCGCGGAGAGCGGCACCATAAGGATGAAGTAGACCGCCATCACGGCCTGGCTATAGACGTGGTGGAAGGGGAGGGCCAGCCAGCCGTGGATCACGGTCAGGGCCGCGCTCACAACCCCCAGCCCGAGCAGGAGCGGGAAGTGGCGGGGCCGGCGAACGGGCCAGGTCAGGACCGCGGTGGGGCGCACGCGGCGGAAGCGGAGGTAGCCGGCGAAGCCGCGGATGAGGAGCACCGAGAAGTAGATGCCCAGGCCCAGGAGGCCGAGGCTGATGATCGTCTGGTTGGCCGCCTCGGACGCGCCCCCCATCTCCTCGCCTTAGGGAACCGCGGCCAGGGCCTGCTCGACGTCGGCAATGATGTCTTCCGCGTCCTCGACCCCCAGCGAGATGCGGGCGCT
>DATMQU010000205.1:0-2714 GCA_035566715.1 Vicinamibacteria bacterium | reverse complement strand
AACGAGCAACGCTTTTCGGCACCCTTGACCCTGGCCTGCGCCCTCGGCCTGCGGCTCGGCCTCCGCATCAAACGCGTGGCCCTTTCCGGGCGGCGTTTTGGGATCGGGATTCGGCATGTGCCCGTCGTCATCGCGGTCGAGGCGATCTATTGGGCGGTGGACCTGCTCATAACCCTCGCGGTGCTGGCGGTCCCGCCCTGGCGTCGACGCTGGCTCGCCTTCCTGCGGCCAAACGCCGCCGTGGCTTGACCGCGCCGCCGAGGGCGGCGGCGGACCTCTCTGATCAGCCCCTCCGCTGGTAAAGGAAGTAGCCGTCCTTGCTGTAGACCAGCCGGTACAGAGGGTGCGTCAGCATCCACTCGTGGATCTCCTCCATCCGCCGCGGCCCGAGCAAAGGGTATCGGCTCTTAAGGTCGTAAAGCACGTAGTCTGGCTGCAGCCCGCCGCTTTGGAAGTCGTCCCCATCCTTGAAGAAGAGGTAGGTTGGGTGGGAAGGTGCCACGTAGGCGCCGAGAGTGAATTGGGTAATGACGCTACGCCCTCCGGGGATGCGGTTGGTGAGAATGTCCCAACCCACGCGGTGATGCGCGTGGTAGCCCACTCCAAATCGGCGCTCGTCCGCGAGCACGCTCTGTAGGCTGGGGCTGCGCTCCAGGCCGGCGGGCAGGGCCATGTTTCGAACCACGCTGGTCAGGAGGAGAAGGCCGGCCGCGAGGGGCAGGAACCACCGGTCAGCAAGGGCCAGGACCGCGGGCCGACCGGCCAAGAGCTTCAAAAGGAGGGACCGCATGTTCAGGAGTGCGTGCGGCAGCACGGGAGCGAAGAGGATGAGGGAAGGGATCGAGTAGTAGAAGGCCAAGGAGTTGCGGGCGGGGCTCGTTGAGTTGAGCCAGAGGTAAAGGACGGGGAGGGCGAAGAGCGATCTCAGGGGAGCGAACAAGGGGAGAAAGAGGAGTGAAGAAAGGAAGCCGAGACCGGGGCCGGTGACGAGCTTGGCTCCGGTGCTCAAGGGATGAGTCACAAGATAGAGGAACACCTCCCATTTCGTGGCCCCTTGGGTGTAGAGGAGGGCGAAGGCGTCCTCGCGCTGCGGATAAAGATGCGGGAAGAGCCAACCGGTGACGCACACCGCGTAGCCGGCGGCAATTGCCAGGAGCAGAGCCAGCCTCTTCCCGCTCATTCTCCCCGCCCGGCTCAGGATCAAGCTAGACGCGTAGACCCAGACGTCTTCCTTGATGGTTAGCGCGAGGGCGAGGCACGCCACCGCCGCCGGCAGCCTTCCCCTCGACATGAAGAAATAGAAAAAGAGGAGGGTGGGAACCATGAAGATGTCGTAGTGCGTATAGAGGTTCGCTGCCACTGCATAGGGGTTGACCAGAAAAGCGAAGAAGAGGAGCGCGGCCGTGGAACCGGAGGCCGTGCAGTCGCGGGTGATCAAGAACAGGGCATAAGCGCCCAGGACGAGGGCCGCCACGTGCAAGGCCAGGAAGAAGAGCAAGCTGTTCAATGGCTGGACCAGGGCAGCCAACAAGTAAAGAAAGGGAGCGAAGTGGACCTTCGCCTGGAGCCCATGAGAGAAGATGCTCTGGACCTTGACGTATATGGAGCCGTGGTCGTGCCACTCGAGTTGGAGGGTGGCGTAGGCGAAGTACAGAGGCAGGCCGGCGATGGCAAAACCGACCAGGAGCATCAATGGGACCTTCCCTCTCATGGGGCTGCACATCGTACACGCCAGACCGCCCGTCCACATTGAAGGCCGGAAAATTGCGGGACCGCCGGCTAGGGGGTCGAGCTTGTGGGAACTCTGTCGCACAAAGGAATTTCCGGGGAGCGTCGCGTAGACAGCGCTCTCCGACGGTCAACGGGGCCTGAGCGGGTCGGCGCGCAACGGCATGGGCAGCACCGCGAACCTGGACCTGGCAGAGTCCCTGGGGCGGACGCGGTACTTGACTACACGAAGGAGCACGCTCCAAGGGGGGGCAAGCTCTACGACCTCGTCCTCGACGCGGTTGGAACGAGAAAGACCTCGAGGCTGAAGGTGGCGTGCCGGGCGGCCCTCCTGCCGGGGGGCAGATACCTCTCAGTTGATCGGGGAATGCCCCGGCCGGCGGCGAGCGATCTCGCGCTGCTCACCGAGCTGGCGGAGGCGGGCAGGCTCAAGCCCGTCATCGACCGGCGCTACCGCTGAAGCAGATCGTAGAGGCCCACCTGTATGTCGCGCAGGAGCACAAGAAAGGGAACGTCGTCGTTACCGTCAGCCGCTAAGGCTCGTGGGCCCTCGTGCTTGAACCCCTCCGGCCGCGCGTCTTGGACGGACCCCAGCACCGCTGACCTCTCCGGCTCTTCCAAAGCAACCACACTATGGTCCGCCCTCTCACGACGCCAGGGAGACCCGCGTGCGTTGGACGGACTGACGCCGATGTGAACGGACGGTGGGCGCCAAGGCGATGTCGCTTGCCCCCCGGATCGGCAGCCGGAGCCTTTCCTCGCCATCCTGAGGATCACTTCCCCTTCAAGGCCACCACCTGCATGACCCATGGGCCGGCGTTTCCGAGGGGAGCGGTGGCGGAGTAGCTGCCCGCCGTGGAGACGAGTCGATCTTCGGCGATGTCCGCGTCAGGCGTCGTAATCATTCGGTTCCTCCATCCGCTGCCCGGGGCAGCGGATGGAGGAACCGAATGATTACGACGCCTGACGCGGACATCGCCGAAGAT
>DATMQU010000204.1:0-5727 GCA_035566715.1 Vicinamibacteria bacterium | reverse complement strand
CCAGAAGGCGGTGCGGCTCTCCCCCAAGAACCCGGCGGCCCACGCCTCCGAGGGACTGGCTCGACTCTGCATGGGTGACCGCGTCGGCGCCCGCGAGAGCTTCGAGCGTTCCCTCCAGTTGGACCCCGTACAGCCGAAGCTGCTCGAATACCTAACCAAGCTGTAATTGGAGAAACGGGCCCGACGCCCGTCAGGAGACGGCCATGGAAGGCCAACCACGGACAAAGGTCGAACCGGCGCTCCTCCTCGGCATCCTGTTGCTGGGGATCGCCGCACCATCCCCTGCCGCCGTGGAGGGGGATGCCAGACGACTGGCGCTTCAGCACTACCGGGCGGGCGAGGCCGCGCTGTCCTCAGAGCATTTTGATGAGGCGGTCGCAGAGTTCCAACAGGCCATCTCCCTCGACCCGCTGCTCGTGATGGCGCACTATGGCCTCGGCCAGGCCCACATGGCACTGAAGGAATACCCCGAGGCGGTGCGCGCCTATCTCAGCTGTCGAAAGGCATTCGAGGATGACTTGGCGAGCCGCTTTCAGAGTGAGATGGAGTGGGGGCGGAGGCTGGACGACCAGATCAGAGCCCTCGAGGACCAGATCGCGATATTGAGCAGCGGCCGGCCCAGCGCGGGATACCAACGGCCCTTGAGCGCAGCCAACGTCACGAACCTACAACTGCAGATTGACACCCTACGCGCGCGCCGCAAGGTTGGCGCCTCCGCGCCCCTCCAAACACCACCCTGGATCTCCGTGGCCCTGGGCAGCGCCTATTTTCGAAGCAACGACTTTCCCAACGCGGAGCGCGAGTACAAGGCGGCTCTCGACGCCGACCCCAAAATCGGAGAAGCCCACAACAACCTCGCCGTCGTCCAAATGCTGACCGGGCGGCTGGAGGAGGCGGAGCAAGAGCTGAAGCTCGCTGAGAAGGCGGGCTTCCGTGTTAATCCCGCGCTCAAGAAGGATCTTCAGAAACGGAAGGAGGATCGCTAGAGAGGAGGGCTCGCTTCTGCTACGCTTCTCCTCGGGCCTGTAGTTCAGATGGTTAGAACGGCCGGCTCATAACCGGCTAGTCGAAGGTTCGAGTCCTTCCAGGCCCACTTCAGTGCTCTGCGCGGGAGGGGGTTCGTCGACGCTCCCGTCCGGGGAACAAACTGGGCGTTTGGACCGACGTTCAGCAAGCCCCTCAGCCGCTTGGCTTACCCGCTTCCCCGCACGTACGGCGCTTCGGTGGGGTTCCGCTTCTGAAACAAGAGCGGCCCGCGACACCTCGACCAGCCCTAGTCGCACTCGGGAAGGCTCTGCCCCGAGCCGCCTCAATACCGCCCCCGCCCTTGCCTACTTGATCTGCTCGAGTGCCTTCTTCGCCATGTCGGCCTGCTGCCCGGTCGGGGCCAGCTCCAGGATCTTCTTGAAGTCCGTCCGGGCGTCCTCCATCTTTCCGAGGTTCACGTACCCGAGACCGCGCTGGTAGTAGGCGTCGACGTCCTTGGGGTCAACCGCGATCGCCTTCGTGAAGTAGCGGACCGCTTCCGCGGTGTTTCCCGCCCCCAGGAAGTCGAGCCCGATGTTGAAGAAGACGTCGGGGTTCTTGATCGTGTTCTCGTCGATCCCCGCCAGCAACTCGCGCCCGCGGTCGGTCATGCCGCCGCCGAGGGCGGCCTGGGCGGCAATGACTCGGATCTGGACGTTGTCGGGCTGTGCGGCAAGCGCCTGCTCCAAGTGCGGGAGCGCTTCCTTGTAGTTCTTCTCCGCGTAGTAGCAGAGCCCGATCCGCTGGTGGATCGTGGCCGCCTGCGCCGGCATTATCGCGAGCAGCCTCTCGAATTCCGCCCGGGCCTCGGGGAAGCGGCGTTCCTGGAAGGCGGCCTCGGCTTTCTCGATTGCCGCCTTTACCTCCGGCGGCGGGCCCACCGGCGCCGCCTTTTCCAGCTTCACCTCCACGGGCGCCAGACGGCTGCTCTCGCTCGGCAGCTTCACGCTGATCTGCTTGGTCACGTATCCGTCCAGTTGAAAATCGAAGTCCCAGGTTCCGGCGGCAATCCCGCCCAGGACCCAGTGACCCTTCTTGTCCGTCTTGAGCGTGGTCTCCCCTTGCCGCTCGGGGAGGGTGGCCTTCACGGTCACGCCTCCGAGGGGTGCCCCGCTTTCGTCCAGGACCTTCCCTTCCATGCGTCCGATGCCCCTCCAGTCCTGCGCGTGGACGGGAGTGGCGAGGGCGGCCACGACCAGCATCAGCATCATTCGTGTGCGGCCCATTCGGCCACCTCCTGTTGCTAGAGCGCGCTCACGGTACAATGACGGCCCGCTCGCCGCAAGGCCCGCGGTACCATCTCTGCCGGCGGGCCGCGGTCCTGGTCGGCGCGGCTCGAGCCGCGCGGGCGGCCTCAGCCCGGGGCTATCGATCCCGCTTCAGGAGCACGAAGCCGGCCGGGGTGTCGAGGATCGGGCTGACCTCGCCCGGCGCCAGCGCCGCGGCCGCGCTGCGCAGCGGCTCGGCCAGATCCTCCACCCTCACGTTGCCGAGGTCGCCCCCTTCCGCGGCGGACGCGTCCGCGGACTCCAGCCGGGCCACGGCCGCGAACGACTCGCCCGCCTTCAAGCGCGCCGCGATCCTCTCCACCTGCGACCGATCCGGAACCCGTAGCAGGCGCAGGCGCACGGACCCGGCGGGGGTGGGGGCCAGCCCCTTGCGGGCGAGGTCGAGGCTGGCGCGCGCGTGGGGGTAATCGGGGGCCTGCTGCACGAGCCGGGACAGAAGGGGCACCGCGGCCTCCGCCCGCCCCGCGCGGAGCTCCACCATGCCCAAGTAGAAGAGCGCGTCGGCGTCATCGGGCTCGAGCCGCAGCGCGGCCTTGAACGCGCCCGCCGCGTCCTCCTCCCGCCGGAGCGCGCCCAGGGCAAGCCCGCGGGCGACGTGCCCCTCGACCGACTTTGGATTGAGGCGTAGCGCCTCCTCCGCCTCCGCGAGCGCTTGGGGGAGGTCTCCGAGGTTACGGTGGAGGTTCGCGAGCTCGACGTGTAGACGCGGGTCCGTGGCGTCAATGCGGCGCGCCTTCTCCAGGTTCATCCGCGCGCCTGCCAGATCCCCCTGCCGGAGGAGGATGCTGCCCTTGGCCCGCAGCAACTCGGGGTTTTGGGGCGCCACCGCGAGCCCGTTATCCAGCGTGGAGAGCGCCTTCGCGTCCTGCCCCGCACCCGCG
Organism: Vicinamibacteria bacterium; assembly: GCA_035566715.1. Taxonomy (GTDB): domain Bacteria; phylum Acidobacteriota; class Vicinamibacteria; order Fen-336; family Fen-336; genus DATMML01. The sequence continues at coordinate 2,531 of DATMQU010000204.1, read as the reverse complement.
TAGGCTTGGCCGAGCCACGCGTACATGGGGGCGGCGGCCAGGCCGGAGACGGTCCGCCGCGTGGGCGCCATCTGGGCCGCCTTCTCGAGGTGCGGGATCGCCTCCCGGAAACGACGCTTCTCCAGCAGGCTGCGGCCGAAGTAGTACTCGACGTTGAACGAGGGAATACCCGTGTCGCCGGCCAGCCGGCCGAAGAGCCGGAGGGCGCCGTCGAGGTCGTGCGCGTTGTAAAGGCGCATGGCCTCCCGCATGTCCCGCTGGTACGCCTGCACCTCGCGGAACTTGTCCTTGGGGTCGGCGCCGGGGGCGCTGGTCCCGGGGGCGGGCCCTCCGCCGACGTAACCAAGTGTGGCCAGGCGGGCGGCAGCGTCCGGGTCGAGCGCGGGCTGGACGGGCGCGACACCGGCCCGCGGGTCCAGCGTCGCCAGCCGGCTGCGGATCGCGCTCGCGACCGAGGCCCGCTCCGGGGCGAGGTTTCGGATCTCGCCGGGGTCCTCGGGGAGGTGGTAGAGCTCGGCGCGCGGGGCCTCGATGTACTTCCATCCCTCGGCGCGCAGAGCGCGCAGGGGCGCATAGCCGAAGTGGATCTGCGGGTAAAGCGTCTCCGCGTAGGACTCGTTGTCGGGGATGCGCCCGTCCGGGCGCAAGAAGGCCGTCCGGGAGGCGCCGCTTGAGGGCGGGGGCACAACCCCGGCGAGCTCCAGCACCGTCGCGAAGAGGTCAACACTCCGGAACTGGCCGCGTACCCGCGCTCCCGAGGGCAGCCGGCCGGGCCAGGAGAAGAGCAGGGGGACCCTCAGGGTGGAGTCGTAGACGAAGAACATGTGCTCGTCCTCGCCATGGTCCCCAAGGCCCTCGCCGTGGTCGGCGGTGGCGACGACCAAGGTCTGGCCGCGCAGCCCCCGGGCGTCGAGCCAGGCGACGAGCCGCCCCACCTGGGCGTCGGCATAGGCCACCTCTCCGTCGTAGGGTGCTCTCGCGAAGCGCTCCCGCCATGGCGAGGGCGGCTCGTAGGGGGCGTGGGGGTCGAAGAGGTGGACCCAAAGGAAGAACGGCCTTGCGCGTGGCCGCGCTAGCCAGGCGAGGGCGTGGTCCAGGACCTCGGCTGCCTTCCGTTCGGTGCGCGCCTCGCGGGTGGTGGCGTCCCCCGCCCCGAAGGGATCATCGAAGAGGGTGAAGCCCCGGTCGAGCCCCGACGGCCGCGCCACGGGGTAGGCGCCGATGAAGCCCGCGGTGTCCCAGCCGTGGTCGCGGAGCACCGAGGCCAGGGTGGGGATTGCGGGCGGAAGCGGAGGAGAGTAGTTGTCGCGGATGCCGTGCTCGTAGGGGTAGCGGCCGGTCATGATCGACGCGTGCGAGGGCCGCGTCTGGGGCACCTGCACGACCGCGTCCTCGACGAGCACCCCCTCCCGCGCCAGCCGGTCCAGGGTGGCCGTCTCCCCCGCCCGGTAACCATAGGCTCCGACGTGGTCGGCGCGAAGGGTGTCGATGGTGACGAGCACGACGTTGGGGGCGCTGGCGACGGCCAGCAGGAGGGGAGCGAGGATCACGACACAATTATGGCCGCTCCCGGTCGCTTCGCGCGCGCGGGCCGGCTTTCGGGAGCACTGACACTTCGGTTGCGGCGCGCCTGCCAGGCTCCCAAAGCAAACGGCCCCGGGGGTCTCCCCCCGGGGCCGCGAACGAAACGACGGGAACTCCGACTAGAAGCTGAAACGCGCGCCGAGCCGGAGGATGCGAGGAGCCAGGATCTCGTTGATTTGGCCGAGGGTCGTGGAGTTGACCTGACGGCCCACCTGCAGGGTGGTGTTGGAGTTGAAGATGTTGAACGCCTCTGCGCTGAGGACCACGGTCGTAGGGCCGATCTTGACGTTCTTGGCCAGACGGAGGTCGAGGTCCCAGACGTTGGCTAGGCGGAAGGCCTCGACGCTTGGGGTAACCAGAACGTGGAGGGTGCCGTCCGCGCCTGCCCTCGCGTTGATGTACTGCGGCGAGATCTGACCCTGACGGCCAAAGAGCGCGCCGCCGAACTCGAAGTCCCAGGGGAGTTGCACCATCGCATTCGCGTAGATCTGCCACTTCGGGCTCGTGTAGTAGGTCTGGGGGCCCGACCCGCTCGACGTGGTCGCCACGAGGTCGTTGCTCTGCAGGGAGTTGACGTCGGTCGGGGTGGGGTTGCCCTGGTAGAAGTTGGTGGCGGCGGTGGTGCCCGTCAGACCGAATTGGCCGTTGACGGGGGTGACGCCGTTGTAGTCCTGCTTGAACAGGTTGTAGGTGGCCGCCACCCGCGCCATCCACCTGTTCGACATGCGCTTGGTCAGGGTCACGTCGACACCGTTGAAGTTCTGCGTGTAGCCCGGCATGTTGGTCAAGATGCGGCCGCCGTTGCCCGCGGCCACCAAAGCCGCCGGCGGTGCAAACGGGGTCACCGTGTAGCCGCCCGAAGTGATCGGCTTGAGGGCCACGTACTGGTTGGCCTGGATGATCGGGCAGGTGGCGAGGGTCGGATTCGTGGGGTCGCTGCAGGGGGC
>DATMQU010000203.1:0-4207 GCA_035566715.1 Vicinamibacteria bacterium | reverse complement strand
TGGATTTGCGGAACTGAGCACATTCGCGAAGTCATTCCCTTCCCCCGCATGATCTACCGCGTGTACCCTTAATCACGCCGCTATCCCGCCCACGTGGGGCGAGCCGGACTGGCCGCAATTATGGCGCAAAAAATTCGGATTATCGGAGTGCCGATGGACCTCGGCCAAAGCCGGCGCGGAGTGGACATGGGTCCCTCGGCGCTGCGCGTGGCCGGCCTGCAAACGCGGCTCAAATCGCTAGGGCACACGGTCGAGGACATTGGCAACTTGAACGTGAGGCAGCCTGAGGAGCAGCCGTACGGAGAAAAACGCGCCAAGTACCTTACCGAAATTGCGGAAGCCTGCCGTGGCCTGGCGGAAATCACCGAGCGCACTCTCACGGAAGGCTACTTTCCGCTGGTGCTCGGCGGGGACCACTCCATCGCGGTGGGCTCGTTTTCGGGAGTATCGAACTTTTTCCGCGCACAATCGAAACGCGTGGGTTATTTGTGGCTCGATGCTCACGGTGACATGAACACGCCGGATAGCTCGCCTTCGGGCAACATCCACGGGATGCCGCTCGCGGTCGCCCTCGGTCTTGGCCCCCCCGCCCTCGTGAACCTGGCCGGCTTTTCTCCCATGGTCGAGGGCTCGCGGGCGGCCCTGGTGGGCATCCGCGACGTGGACCCGGCGGAGCGAACGAACGTCAAGGCCTTGGGCGTCGGGGCCTTTACCATGCGGGACATCGACGAGCGGGGCATGAGGGCGGTCATGGAGGAAGCCATCGCCCGGGCCAGCCGCGACACCGCGGGCATTCACGTGAGCTTCGACCTCGACGGCATCGACCCCGACTTCGCCCCCGGGGTGGGCACACCCTCCCCCGGGGGCCTCTCCTACCGGGAAGCCCACCTGGCCATGGAGATGCTCGCCGACTCGGGCAAGGTTCTTTCCGCGGAGCTCGTGGAGGTTAACCCGATCCTCGACAACCAGAACGTGACGGCCCGGCTCGGGGTCGGGCTCCTGGCCTCCCTCTTGGGCAAGAAGATACTCTGAGCATTGACAGGCCCGTATCCCTCCGGTACGATGCGACTTTCGCCTGTCGTAGGCGCGTGGCTCAGTGGTAGAGCGCTTCCTTGACACGGAAGAGGTCGGTGGTTCAATTCCACCCGCGCCTACCACGACGGAGTGGGATCGGAGGAGCGTGGTTTTCGAAGTGAGGAGAGCGTCACGGGAGCGCCGACCGCGGCGCGGTTGTTTCCGCCTGACCGGGATTCCCCTCCCGCGGGGCGGAACTCGATGAGGGCGCCGGAGCGAGGCCCCACCCCTCTCGCCGGCCGCATTCCCTCGCGCCTGCGCGACCGGCCGCGTTTCCGTTGAAGATGTCGACCGCGCTGGAGCCACCCGATACCACCGGTCCCTCGGGCGAAAGCAAGCCGGCCGACTCCCCGATCGAGATCTACCGCCACTCCTCGGCCCATCTCTTGGCCGCGGCCGTGACCGAGCTCTTCCCGGAGGCCCAGTGCGGTATCGGGCCCCCCACCGAGGACGGTTTCTTCTACGACTTCCTGGTCGCGAGGCCCTTCACGCCGGAGGACATCTCGGCCATCGAGAAGCGGATGGGGGAGATCATTCGGCAGGACCGGCCCATCGAGAGGAAGATCCTGCCCAAGGCGGAAGCCCTGGCCCTCTTCAAGGGCAAGAGCCAGACCCTGAAGTGCCAGCTCATCGAGGAGAAGGCGGGCCCCCAGGTGCAGTGCTACACGATGGGGAGCTTCATCGACTTCTGCCTGGGCCCCCACCTGCCGTCCACCGGGCACATCAAGGCCGTCAAGCTCTTCGCGACTCCCTCGCAGTCCTACTGGAAGGGCCAGGAGGGGAACCCGGCCCTTCAGCGCATCCACGGAACAAGCTTCTTCACCAAGGAAGAGCTGACCGCGCATCTGCAGCGGCTGGAGGAGGCCAAGCGGCGCGACCACCGCAAGCTGGGCCGCGAGCTCGACCTCTTCTCGGTCGCGGACGAGACGGGGGCGGGGCTCATCCTCTGGCACCCCAAAGGCGGGTTCATCCGCAAGCAGATCGAGGATTTCTGGCGGGACGAGCACCTCAAAGGGGGATACGACCTCGTCTATACCCCCCACATTGCGAAGCTCGACCTCTGGAAGACCAGCGGCCACACCGAGTACTACCGCGATTCCATGTATGCCCCCATCGAGATCGAAAACGTGGAGTACCAGCTGAAGCCCATGAACTGCCCCGGGCACATAACGATCTATAAGGCCCGGCTCCACAGCTACCGCGAGTTGCCCTTCCGCTTCGCGGAGTTGGGCACGGTCTACCGTTTCGAGCGCTCGGGGGTGCTGCACGGCCTCCTGCGCGTGCGGGGCTTCACCCAGGACGACGCCCACGTGTTCTGTCGCCCGGACCAGCTGGAGGCGGAGCTGGTGCGGGTGCTGGACTTCGTGACCATGATCCTGCGCACCTTCGGCTTCGAACGCTACGACACCTACCTCTCCACGAGGCCCCCGAAGTCGAGCGGCACCGACGAGCAGTGGCAGGTGGCGACCGCGGCCCTCAAGAGGGCGCTGGAGGTGCGGGGTCTCCCCTATACCGTGGATCCGGGGGAGGGGGTCTTTTACGGCCCCAAGATCGACATCAAGATCAAGGACTCGCTCGAGCGGGCCTGGCAGTGCTCCACCATCCAGGTGGACTTCCACAACCCCGACCGCTTCCGGCTCGAATACATCGGAGAGGACGGGAAGGCCCATCAGCCCATCATGATCCACCGCGCTCTCCTGGGAAGCCTGGAGCGGTTCTTCGGCGTCCTCATCGAGCATCACGCGGGGGCCTTCCCCCTCTGGCTGGCTCCCGTGCAGGCGGTGGTGATTCCAGTGGCCGAGCGGCACCAGGACTATGGGCGCGCGGTGGCCGATCGGCTGCGGGGGCAAGGGGTCCGGGTCACGGTAGACGATCGCAGCGAAAAGATGGGCTACAAGATACGAGAGGCCCAGGTCCAGAAGATTCCCTACATGCTGGTGGTGGGGGACAAGGAGATCGAGGCCAAGAACGTGGCCCTCCGGCACCGTCAGGCGGGGGATCTCGGGGCCGCGGACGTGGACGCCCTGGCCGCGCGCATCGCCCGGCTGGCCGCGGAGCGCGCGCTCCACGAGGAAACGCCGCCCTCTTCCGGAGGTGTCTCATAGACAACAAGACCGTCCGCATCAACGACCGCATCCGCGCCAAGGAGATCCGGGTCATTGACGACGACGGCACCCAGCTCGGGATAATGCCCCCCGCCCAGGCCCTGGTCATCGCCGAGGAGAAGGGCCTGGACCTGGTGGAGATCGCAGCCACCGCCACCCCTCCCGTCTGCCGGATCATGAACTCGGGGAAGTTCTTCTATCAGCAGGCCAAGCGGGAGTCGGAGGCTCGGAAGCACCAGCGGCATATCCAGGTCAAGGAAGTCAAATTCCGGCCCAAGATCGACGAGCACGACTTCCAATTCAAGCGTCGCAACGCGGAGAGGTTCCTGCTCGACGGCAACAAGGTGAAATCCACCGTCATCTTCCGCGGCCGGGAGATGGTTCACAACGAGATCGGCCGCCGGATTCTGAACCGGCTGGCCTCGGAGCTGACGGAAGTGGCCCTGATCGAAGTTCCTCCCCGGCAGGAGGGCATGACGATGGTGCAGATCCTGGGGCCCAAGAAAGAGGCCCCCGCCCGGCCGGCAAAGCCGAAGAAGGCCACCCGGGCGCCGGTCGGAGAGAAAAAGGAAAAGCGCAAGGCGGAACCGGCCCCGAGCGCGGAAGTGGGGAGCAAGGAAAGCGAGAAATGAGAAAGCCCAAAAAGCACCTCAAGCTGAAAAGCAAGCGGGGGGCGGTGAAGCGGTTCAAGCTCACCGCGACCGGAAAGGTCAAGCGCGGTCACGCCTTTAAGCGGCACATCCTCACCAAGAAGGCGACCGGCCGCAAGCGCAGCCTGCGCAAGTCGACCTTGGTCTCGAAGGCGGAGACGCCGAGCGTGCGGAGGATGCTGCTGGGGTAGTCTGCGGGAATCGTTGGTCAAGGGGCGGTCGTCGAACCGCCCGGGCTTCGTCGCCGCCTGGAAGAGTGACGGGCTGGCCGCTTCCGGCCAGGCCTTCGAAGGGAAGTCGTGATGCCCAGAGTCAAACGGGGAAACAAGCGCCGGGAGCGCCGCAAGAAGATCCTGGGGTTGGCCAAGGGGTACTTCC
>DATMQU010000202.1:0-3572 GCA_035566715.1 Vicinamibacteria bacterium | reverse complement strand
CGCAACGTGGCCGAGGAGCGCCTGCGCTTCACTACCGATCTCGCGGGCGCGGTGCGGGCGAGCGAGGTCCTCTTCATAGCGGTGGGGACGCCCCAGGGCGAGGACGGCTCCGCGGATGTGAAGTACGTGCTCGCGGTGGCGGAGGGCATCGCCCGCGCCATCAACGGGTTCAAGATCGTGGTCAACAAGTCCACGGTTCCCGTGGGCACCGCGAAGCGCGTCCAGGAAGTCATGGCCGCGATCACCACCCAGCCCTTCGCGGTCGTCTCCAACCCCGAGTTCCTGAAGGAAGGGGTGGCGGTGGACGACTTCCTGAAGCCGGACCGCATCGTCATCGGCACCGATGACCCGGAGGTGGAAGCCGTGATGCGGCAGCTCTACGAGCCCTTCGTGCGCACCGGCAACCCCATCCTGGTCATGGACCACGCCTCCGCCGAGCTCACCAAGTACGCCGCCAACGCCATGCTCGCCACCCGCATCTCCTTCATGAACGAGATCGCCAACCTCTGCGACAAGGTGGGAGCGGACGTCCGGCAGGTGCGGCTGGGGCTGGGTCGGGACGCGCGGATCGGGGCCTCCTTCCTGTTTCCGGGCGTGGGCTACGGGGGCTCCTGCTTCCCCAAAGACGTCCGCGCGCTGCTCCGCATCGGCCACGACTTGGGTTGCGAGCTGGCGGTGGTGGCGGCGGTGCATCGAGCGAACGAGATGCAGAAGCGGATCCTCGTCCCCCGCGTCGAGGCCTATCTGGGCGGTCTCGCCGGCCGGGTGGTGGCGGTGTGGGGGCTGGCCTTCAAGCCCCGCACGGACGACGTGCGGGAGGCCCCCGCCCTGGCCATCATCGAGGCCCTCCTGGCCGGCGGCGCCTCCGTCCGAGCCTACGATCCCAAGGCCAGCGCGACCGCGCGCCGGGTCTTGGGCGACCGCGTGGTCCTGTGCTCGCGGAATTACGAAGCGGTGGAGGGGGCGGACGCGCTGGTGGTGGTCACGGAGTGGAACGAGTTCCGGGAGCCCGACTTCCGCCGGATGAAGTCCCTGATGCGCCGCCCCGCGGTCTTCGATGGGCGGAACATCTACGATCCGAGGCAGCTGCGGGAGCTGGGTTTCCACTACGAAGGCATCGGCCGGCGGTGAGGGTGCTGGTCACGGGTGGCGCCGGCTACATCGGCAGCCACGCCGCCCGTGAGCTCAAGGACGCGGGCCACGACGTGGTCGTGCTCGATGACCTCTCGGCCGGCCATCGGGGGGCGGTCCCCACGGGGATCCCCCTGGTGGTGGGGGATCTGGGCGATCTTGGCACGCTGCGCCGGGCCCTCTCCGGCGTAGAGGCGGTCCTCCACTTCGCGGGCCTCCTGAGCGTCGGGCAGTCGGTCGCGGACCCTATCCCGTATTACCGCACCAACGTCGCGAAGGGGGTGGCCCTGCTCGGGGCCATGGCGGAGGCGGGCGTGGGGAAGCTGGTCTTCAGCTCCACCTGCGCGGTCTACGGGATGCCGGTCCGCATTCCCCTGGACGAGGACCATCCCCAGGACCCGATCAGCCCCTACGGGGCGACCAAGCGGGCCTTCGAGCGGGCCCTCTCCGACCTGGGGGCGGCCGGGCGCCTGCGCGCGGTATCGCTCCGCTACTTCAACGCCTCCGGCTGCCATCCCGACGGCTCCCTGGGCGAGGATCACCGGCCCGAGGAGCATCTCATCCCCCTCGCCCTGGACGCGGCGCTGGGACGGCGGCCCCCCCTGAGCATCCACGGCACCGACTACGACACCCCCGACGGGACCTGCATCCGCGACTACATCCACGTCCAGGATCTGGCCCGGGCCCACGTCCTCAGCCTGCGCGCGCTGGAGGGCGGCGAGCCCTTTCAAGCCTTCAACCTGGGGAGCGAGAGCGGCCATTCCGTCCGGGAGGTCCTGCAGTCGGTGGAGCGGGTGACGGGCAAACCGGTGCCGGCCCGGGCCGGCCCGCGGCGGCCGGGGGATCCTTCCCGGCTCGTGTCCTCCGCGGCCCGCATCCGTGCCTTGGGGTTCCGCCCCGCCCACGTGGAGCTGGACGGCATCGTGGAGACGGCCCTGCGCTGGAGGGTGGACCACCCGCAGGGTTACGGGGCGGCGGCGTGAGCCGCGGACGCCCGACCCCCATCCTCGACCCCCTCCTGACCGTGGTGATGCCCGTTTACAACGAGGCGGCCACGGTGGAGGAGATGGTGGGGCGGGTGCTGGCCGTGCCCCTCCGCCTCGAGCTCATCGCCGTGGACGACGGGTCCCGCGACGGCAGCCGGGAGATCCTGCTCCGCCTGGGGGGGGAGAAGGGCTTCAAGGTCCTGCTCCAGGAAAGGAACCAGGGGAAGGGGGCGGCGGTCCGCCGGGGGATCGCGGAGGCGAGGGGGGACGTAATCGTCATCCAGGACGCCGACCTCGAATACAGCCCCGAGGAATACCCCGAGCTGCTGGATCTCATCGTGAAAGGGAAGGCGGATGCGGTGTTCGGCAGCCGCTTCATCGGCCGCCATCGCTGCTTCCTCTTCACGCATTACCTGGCGAACCTGTTCCTGAACCTCGTGACCAACGTCCTCTACAACACCACCCTCACGGACATGGAGACCTGTTTCAAAGCGGTGCGGGCTGATGTCCTCAAGAGCCTGCGCCTGCGGAGCCGCCGCTTCGGAATAGAGCCAGAGATCACGGCCAAGCTGTTCAAGCACGGGGCCCGGGTGTACGAGGTGCCCATCACCTACGATGGCCGCGACTACTCGGAGGGCAAGAAGATCACCTGGAAGGACGGCTTCCCCGCACTCTGGACGCTGATCAAGTACCGGTTCATGGACTGATCCGGGCGGGCTGCGGGTGCTTTGCGCTCCGGGGGGAAGGGGCCGGGGGTTCCCGGCCCGGCGGCCGGGCACAGGGAGCGGTCCACGAGGTCAACAACCCCTCTTCTCCCGGGCCGGGCCGAGTGATCGCCGCCCTTGCCCCGCCCCGGCGTTCCCGCTATACTAGCCCGCCCGGGCGCGCTCGCTAAAGCGCATCGTTCCAAGGAGATGAGGTCATAGCCCTTCCCGCGTTGCCGCCGCTGAACGGAGTGCCGCGGGCTGGCTCCCCCCGGAGGCGCACCGGCTTGGCGCTGCGGGCGGAGACGCTCGTGGTGTGGGCCCGCTCCGAGGCCCGTCAGTTCATTCGGCTCCTGTCCTACACCCGTCCCTACCGGGGGCGCCTGCTCCTCTCCTGGATCGCCACCGCGGGGTACGCGGCCGCCGGGGCCATGCTCGTCTCCAAGGTCAAGCCGATCTTCGACGAGGTTCTCATCCAGGGCGTGAACGTGGGGAGGGTCTCCGCCGTCATCCTCATCCTCTATTTCCTTAAAGGCGTCTGCTCCTACTTCTCCACCACCCTCGTGGCCTCGGTGGGCCAGCGGGCGGTGACCGACCTGCGCAGCGCCGTCTACGAGCACGTGCTGCAGCAGTCCTTCACCTTCCTCGCCCGCCACACCACGGGCGCCCTCATGAGCCACATCACGACCGACGTGGAGAGGATACAGAACGCGGTCTCGGAGATAGCGGGGGACCTCCTGAAGGAGGGCCT
>DATMQU010000201.1:0-8575 GCA_035566715.1 Vicinamibacteria bacterium | reverse complement strand
CGCCACCAGCGCGCTCATGATCGGCGTGACGGCGGCCGCCTCGGCATTCATCTACTATGCCCGGGGCGACGTGGTCCTGCCCCTCGCGGCCTCCGTCGCCCTGGGGGCGCTTCCCGCCAGCCTGCTCGGGGCCCGTCTGTCCGACCGGGTGCAGACTCGCTATTTGAAGATCCTGATGGCCGTGCTCCTGTTGGGGGTGGCCATACGCATGGCGGGGGAGGTCTTTTGAGCGGCCACCAGTGGCTCCTGGACCGGGTCATCGAAGCCGTCCTCACCGCGGGCGTGCTCGTGAGCGGAGCTCTGATGCTGGCCGGCCTCGCCCTCGACCAAACCCCCCTCCTTAAGTGGGGGATCGTGGTCCTCATGCTGACCCCGGTGGCCCGCGTCGTGGTCGTGACCCTTGGCCTCGCCCTCGAGCGGGACTGGGCGTTCGCGCTCATCTCGCTCTGGATCCTCGGCGTCCTCGCCTCCAGCCTGTACGTGGCCGCCCACCTCGAGCGCCCGCGCTTGCAAACCGTAGCCCCCCGCCGCGCATGAAGCCGGCGCCCGTCCGGGCCGTCCTCTTCGACTGGGACGGCACCCTGGTGGACTCGGCCGAGTCCAGCTACCTGTGCTACCGAGACCTCTTCGCTTCCCTGGGCATCGGCTTCGACCGGGAGCGCTTCCAACAGACCTACTCCCCCGACTGGTACCGGACGTACCGGGCGGTGGGCCTTCCCGAGGCGCGCTGGCCCGAGGCCGACGCCCTCTGGCTCGAGCGTTATGCCCGGGAGGCGAGCCCGCTCATCCCGGGGGCGCGGGAGGCCCTCCAGACGCTGCGGGGGCGGGCGGTCGACCAGGGGCTGGTCACGAGCGGGAACCGTCCGCGCGTGAGCCGGGAGCTGGCGGCGTTAGGCCTTGCCGACTTCTTCGGAGTGGTGGTCTGCGCCGACGAGGCGGGCGCGCGCAAGCCGGATCCGGCCCCCCTGCTCCTCGCTCTGGCCCGCCTCCGCGTCCCCCCCGGGGAGGCCGCCTACGTGGGCGACAGCCCGGAGGACATCCAGATGGCCCGCGCCGCGAACGTGTTCGCGGTGGGAATCCCGGGCGGTTTCCCCAACCGAGGGGCCCTGGCCGCGGCCGGCCCCGATCTCCTGGCCCCGAGTCTGGGGGAGGCGGTGGAGGCCCTTTTTCCCTGATCGTTTGGTGCCCGCGTGCGCCAGGCGATAGCATGAGCGCCGGAGGTGCGAAACTTGCCCCAGACGCGGCTCGTGCCCATGGTGGACCTGAACGCCCAACTGGACCGCATCCGGCCCGAGGTGGAGGCGGCCATCCGGAGGGTGCTCGCCACCGCCCGTTTCGTGGGGGGGGAGGAATGCGACCTCTTCGAGCGAGAGTTCGCGGCCTACTGCGGGACCACCCACGCTTGCGGTGTGGCCAACGGCACCGACGCCCTGACCCTTGCCCTGCGGGCCTACGGCGTGGGGCCGGGAGACGAGGTCGTGACGGCGGCCAGCACGTTCATCGGAACCGGCGAGGCCATCGTCTTGAACGGGGCGCGGCCGGTCTTCGTGGACGTGGACCCGGAGACCTTCACCATGGACGCCTCCCAAGTGGAGAGAGCCCTGAGCGCCCGGACTAAGGTCATCCTGCCCGTCCACCTCTACGGGCACCCCGCGGACATGGCGGCCCTCAACGGGATCGCCCGCCGCCGCGGCTTGCCTGTGCTCGAGGATGCGGCCCAGGCCCACGGGGCGGAGGTGGACGGCCGGCGGGCGGGTAGCCTGGGCCACGCCGCTTGCTTCAGCTTCTATCCGGGCAAGAACCTGGGGGCTCTGGGGGACGCGGGAATGATCACCTCCAGCGACGGCGCCTTCATCGCCCGGGTGCGGCAGCTGGCCAACCACGGCGGGGGCTCGGACAAGTACGACAACGTGGTGCTCGGCACCAACAGCCGGCTGGATGCCCTGCAGGCCGCGGTCCTGCGCGTCAAGCTCCGCCACCTGGACCGCTGGAACCAGGAACGGCGTGGGCGGGTGCAGGCCTACACCGAAGCCCTGGCCGGCCTGCCCTCCGTTCTCCTGCCCCGCGAGCGGGCGGGGGCCCGCTCCGCCTGGCACCTCTTCACGATTCGAACCCCTGCGCGCGACGGGCTGAAGGCCCACCTTCTCTCGCAAGGCATCGCGGCGGCCGTGCACTACCCTCGGCCCATCCACCTCCAGCCCGCCATGGCCGTGGCGGGGGGCCGGCTGGGCGACCACCCGGTCTCGGAGGCGCTCTCCCGAGAGGTTCTCTCCCTCCCCCTCTACCCCGATCTGCCGGAGGGCGAAGCGCGGCGCATCGCGGACGAGGTGAGGAGCTTCTGCGCGGCCGCGGTCCGGGGCTAAGGAGCCTCTCTTGCGCCTACACCCTTCCCCCCTCATCCGGACGCTGGCTCTTCTCGGCCTCGGCCTCCTGCCGCGACCCCTCCCGGCGGAGGACGCGGAGCTGCTTTCCGGAGCCTCGCTCCATCTGGAGGCGGCGCGTTACGCGCCGGCCGACGTCCAGTTCGGTTGGACGGGCTGGATCGGTGCGGGGGCGGACCTCTTTCGCTACGGGCGGGCGGCGGTCTACTTCACCGCCGACCTAGAGACGATCCTCGGCAGCGAGAGGCGGGCCTTCGACGCCAACCAGGTCAGCTACCACCTCGAGCCGGGGGTGCGCACGCGAGTTGGCGAACAGGAGCTCACCGTTTGCCTGCACCACGTCTCCCGCCACCTCATCGACCGGCTCAAGACGCAACCCGTGGATTGGAACATGCTGCTGGTGCGGGCGGCGGGGCCGCTCCCGGCCCGCTCCCCCCTCCCCGGGCGCTACGTCTTCAGCGTTGGGCACACGACCGCGGTGTCGCTCGTGGGCTACCAGTGGGAGGTGGTGGCGGGAGTGCAGGCGGATGTCTTCCGACGCCCGGGAGGCGGGGCCTACACCGCGGTCCTGGCCCGGCTGGTCACGACCGATGACTCGCCCCGGTTCCCGCGGGGTAACTTCGTCGACTTCACGGCGGAGGGCGGGGGGCGCTGGTCGCGTGGGGGGCGCCGACTCGAGTTATTCGCAGCTTTCCAGCACCGAAACGACGTGTTCCTCCTCGTCCCCGGGTCCTGGAACCGGGCCGCCTTTGGTTTCCGGATTGGGCTCGGGGGAGGCGAGGCTCGCTGAGCGGGCGGTTCAGGGGGGAAAGCCGAAGTACTTCTGGGCCCGGGCCATGAGCTCTCCCTCCGTTTCCGTTCCCCGCTGGATCTGAGGCTCGTGGCCGTCCCGGAAGAAGACGGTCCCCACGAAATTCAGGGTCCTCCGGAAATCGATCCTCCGATGCCGTGAGAGCAGGGAGCCGTGGTCGAGGAGGACGGGGCGCGACTCCACCACCTTGACCTCGTTGGCCTCGAGCCGGGGGCGCACCTTCGCCGGCACCTTGCGGAACGCCCCCGCCGGCCCCTCCCCCGGGTCAGCGCCCGCGGGCAGGATGAAGACAACCACGGAGCCGCTCAAGTGGAGGTCCCCGGCGGTCTGGTCTCCGCCCTGGACCCCGCGCGCGAGAGCGCCCACGCCCCAGAGCGCGAGGGCGAGCCTTCTTCCCATTGCCCGCGGCCTGGAGATCACCGCGGCCGCCCCGAGGAGCGAATCCGCTCTGCGATCAGGAGGAGCTGGCTCTCCGCCGCCTTGCGCACCTCGAGGTAGCGGGTCTCGCTCACCAGGCGCTGGAGGTACTCGACGTCCGCCGCCCGGGTCATGACCCGCACCAGGATCTGGCCGATGTGCCGGTCCTCGGCGTGGGTCTTGAGCAACTCGGGATCGCGGATCTTCTTGGCCGCCTCCTGGCGAATGAAGAAGTGACGGTCGCTCCTCACCACCTCCAGGAGCACGTCGTCGCGATCATGGAGCCCGTCCCCGAGGGACTCGATCTCGTAGAGGAGGTCTTCGTCGCTCAGGCCCAACCAACCCGCGGGCGGCCGCGGGGCCAAGCCTGCGGGACGGCGTCGGTCGGGGCTCCCCACTTAGGCGATCTGCGCCGCGAGGCGACGGAAGTCGTCGACCACGACCTCCAGCCCACGCCGGGCCTCCGCGGAGATCCCCCGGAAGGTGAGGCCAAAGGTGTGGGTCCCCCGGATCCCGCTCCGCGCCCACTTGACCACCGCCGGCAGCCGAGAGTGGGACACCCTGCGGCCGAGCCTCACCTCCAGAACCACGCGCGTGCCCGCGGGCGGGGGGTCCACATCGCAGGCCACCCGCCCGCCCCGCGGGCTCAGGTCGGTCAGGTAGGCGACGAAGCGCCGCCGCCCGCGGACCACCCGACAGGGCGCCACATAGGGTTGAATGCGGGGCGTCCTCCGCTTCTCGGTCATGCGCGCGCCCATGTTCCCTCCGCGAACCCCCGCCATACTCGGCCTAGACGGCCAGCGCGGCCGCGATCCGCTCGCGGACGACCGCCATGAGGCGGTCGCGCTCCTCGTAACTGTACGACGCGGCGTCCTCCGGGTCCAGGACCCGCACCCGCACCGTCCCCGGGCGAATGCGGAAGGCGCCCCGGGGCAGGAGACGCTGGGCCCCGAGGATGGCCACGGGCACGATCCGGCTCCCCGCGTCGATGGCGACCACGAAACCGCCCTTCTTGAACTCCCCGAGCTCCCCCGTCCGGCTCCGCGTCCCTTCCGGAAAGATGATGAAGTTGGCCCCGGCCCTGAGCGACTCCACCGCCCGGGCGATGGCCCGTTTGGATTGCATCGGGTCCTTCCGGTTGACATCGATGAAACCCGCGAACTTCAGGCAGTAGTGGACGAAGGGGAAGCGATAGAGCTCTCTCTTGACGACCGCCTTGAACTCCACCTGCAATAGACCGAAAAGCAGAGCCGCATCCAGATGGCTGGTGTGGTTCGGCATCAGGATGGTGTTTCGGGGCGAGCGAAGGTGCTCCGTTCCTTCCAATACGACCCGGATCCCGGCCAGGCGACAGGAGACCCGCACCGCGAAGCGCGCGAGGCCGTAAAGGAGGCGGGGCGAGCCCGCCAGCCGGGCCAGGGGGTAGCCCAGGAGGCTGGCCAAGATCGAGTAGGGCCCGAGAAGGACGAGGACAAGGACGGTCCGGATCAAGGTGCTTCTGGAGGGCGCGGCCGGACTCGGCCGACGGGGATCAGGATCCGGTCGTGGGGTTCGGGGTGGCGGCCTCTTCGGGGGGCGCCGCCCCGTTCAAGAGGAGCTTCAACTCCTTGCCCATCTTGAAATAGGGGATCTTCTTGGGTGGAACGTCCACCTTTTCCCCGGTCTTGGGGTTGCGCCCCTTACGCGGCGCGCGGTTCCGGAAGCGGAAGCTCCCGAAGCCCCGGATCTCGACCTCTTGCCCGCCCTGAAGAGCGGAAACAACGCTCTTGAGAGCGGCCTCGACAATGATCCCGGATTGGACCTGGGTAATGTCGAGGCGCTTCGCCACGATGTTGATCAAGTCGGCCTTGGTCATCGCACTTCTCGAAGGTTCAGTCATTCGCAAGAACCCCCGCCTGCTCCCGGAGGAGATGCGAGAAGGCAATCAGAAGAGACGGCGGATTCTAGCCGGGAAATCCGTCGAAGTCAAGGAACCATTGGGAGATCCGGCTCCCAAGGAGCCGGGGCCCCCTCCTACGCGTCCGAGGTGCGGCGGGGGCCTACCGGCTTCTGAGCCGGCTTGGTCCGCGGGCTGAAGGTCTTGGTGAGAGCCCGGTCCACCCTCTCCTCTACGGAGGCGGTCGGTTTCTCCTCCACTTCTGCTATCTCGCTGACCAGCAAGAACTTAGCGCGATCAAGCATCCGCTTCTCGCGGAAGGACAGGCTCTTCTTTCGCGAGAGATAGGTGAGCCCCTTGAGGACGACCGCCACCTCGTAGAGGCTTCCCGTGCGCATCTTGTCCGAGTTCTCCTTGAATCGCCCCTTCCAGTTCGGGTGCTGGTCGATGTTTCCGTCGCCGAGGAGGTTGAAGATCTTGCGCACGTCGGTGGCGGTGATCACGTGCCGCAAGCCAACCCCGTCGGCATTCTGCTGTGGCACCCAGACACGGGAATCGTTCGAGAGGATCCGTAGCTGGTAGAGGCTGATCTTCCCCGTGGGCGTGGGTCGGGTTTGGATGCTCTCGACGACGCCGACGCCGTGGTTCGGGTAGATGACCTTCTCACCGACCTGGAAAACCACACTGACCTCTCTTTCTCAGGGTTCGGGTGGGTTGCCTGCGGGCACTCCGATTGGCCGAGTTCATAGTGTACCAAAGCCGGGGGCAGCGGGCAAATCCGAACCGAACGCCCATGGGCTCGAGGCGAGCGGGAGAACCCGTGGTCGGTCGGAGGCCAGGGGGAGCCAGGGCCGGCCGGAGGCTCCCGCTCCTAGCGCATGGCGGTGATCACTTTGCGGCCGCCCGCCCGGTCCTCCAACTCGAAACGGACACGGTCTCCGAGCCGCGGAGGATCCGACTTGATGGCGGGGGCCAGGCGACCTTTCTCTCGCTAGAGCGTCTTACGGCACTCTACCAACGCCTGCACGCAGGAATCCACGTCCTCCTCGGTGTTGAAGAAATGGGTGGCGATCCGGATTCCCTCCGGCCGCTCGGTCACCGAAATCCGGCGCTCTTTCAAGAAGGCTCGGGCCCGTCCCGGCTCCGGCACCAGGCAGAGGGTCTGACCCGACCGGTGGTCACCCCCGGGCGATAGCACCTCGAAGCCTTGCTTGCCCAGCCGGAACGTGAGGTACATGTTGAGGGCCAGAACGCGATCAGCGATGGCTTCGGTCCCGATCGCCTGGATGTAGTCGACGGCCGCCCCCAGCGCGAAAATCTGGGCAAACGGGGGGCAGCCCATCTCCGTTCGGCGGTTCCCGGGGAGGACGCGGGCCCGGCGGTTCTCGAAGGAGAAGGGGTCCTCCACGCTCAACCAGCCGATGGCGCGGGGGGGACGCGCGGTTAGGATCTTGCCGCTCACATAGACGAACCCCGTCCCGTAACCGGCGCACAGCCACTTGTGGCCGGTCGTGGCGAGGGCGTCGATGCCACTCCGCCGCACGTCCACCGGGAACGCTCCCACCGACTGGCTACCGCACACCACAAGGTGTCGATCCCCCTTCAGGGCCCCAAAGGCGTCCAGGTCCTGCCGGCAGCCGTTAGAGAACTGCACGTGGCTGATCGCGATGGTGGACGCGCGGGGGGCCTGCTCCGGCGCAAACGATTCCAGCCGGAGCACGCCTTCCACCGCAGGCATGAAATGCACCTTGGTCCCGCGGTGTATCCAGGGCAGGGTCACGGTTGGGAACTCAAGCTCGTCGGAAAGCACGGGGCCGTCTTCGCCCAGCAGGTCCACGATCAAGTTGATGCCGGTGGAGGTGTTGGGCACGAACGCTATCTCCTCCGCCTCCGCCCCCACGAGGCGCGCGACCTTGGCGCGCACCGCTTCCTTCTGGTTCTGCCACTCCTCCCAATCTCCGTCACCACCCTCCTCGAGCGAGCGGTAGAAGGCGTCGACCGCCGCCCGCACCGGCCGAGGAGAGGGACCGGCGGCGGCCGCGTTCAGGTACACCTGGCTCTGGAGGCCCGGAAAGTCCTGCCGGACTTCGTCCCAGGGAGAGGCCATGGGGGACGAGGATACCGCAAAAGACATGCTTGGACTCGGCCTCTGGCTCCGGAGCGGCTGGGCCACCAGCGCTTGGAGTGCGCTGGGCGATCGTGACTCCCTGCGTTGATGCTAACCGGGCGCCGCTGGTCACGAACCGGTCACGTGGCAAACGAGAAACCGGGGAACTCTTGCCCCCCCAAGCGAGTCATTGACCTGGGTCACCCCCTTTCCGATGCCCGCCGCCACCGATCGTCGGAGGCTCCTCCCCGAGCCGGGACGAGCGGAGGGGTTTCTCGGACCGCGGCCGCCACGCCACTCTTCCAACGAGCGGTCCTCACGCGCCTTTCTCGCCCAACTGGCAAAGGGCTTCCTCCGACGGGATGTTGGGTGTAAGCTACTGCTATGAAGGAGGTTGGTGCGGTCTTTGGGACGAGCGTCAAGAGGCCAGGAACCGTCAGATCCTGTCTCTCACCACAGCATCGTGTCCGCTCGGCTGAGCCAGTCATCGCTCTAGTTAGACGCGCGGAGGCGGCACGGAGAGGAACTTCCGCCTTCGCTTGCGCTCTGATCGCCTCCTTGTCTCTAACCCCCGGCTGCAAACAAAAGCAGCCGGAGCCGGCCAAGGGGGATGCCGGTCTTTTCACGATCGGAACGCAGCCCTCCGCGCGTCCGTCTGCGGCGGAGGAGGTGACAGCTGGTCCAGGCGCTAAGGACTTCGAGGAAGGACGTCGGCTCCTCGCCCAAGGCCGGGCCTCGGAGGCTCTTCCGCTTTTGGCGAGGGCGGCCAGCGACGCACCCTCGAACGCCATATTTCAGAACGTGTACGGACAGGCCCTTTGGACCACCGGCGCTCGCGACGAGGCGCTCGCTCGCTACGCCCGCGCCGCACAGCTCGCACCTGACGCCTTCCGACTGCCGCTAGCACAGGCCCTCGATACCTCCGGGAAATCGGCGGAGGCGATCGCGGAATACCAGGGCATCCTGTCCCTGGACCCGTCAAA
>DATMQU010000200.1:0-2544 GCA_035566715.1 Vicinamibacteria bacterium | reverse complement strand
CTGGCTTGCCGCTTTGTTCTTCAGCTTCAGGTCGACCGCGTTATTCATCGGCGCCGGCATCTGTTCTGGTGGGGGCCGCTGCGCGACGTGCTGTCATTCGTAATCTTTGTTGCCAGTTTTTTCGGCAACGCGGTTGAATGGCACGGCCATCATTATGGCGTACAATCTGCGGCCAGGATTGTGGACCTGGACAGGCTTGAACCGTAGTTTCTGAAGGTACCCGCAAATCGCAAGGAGATCGGCAAACTGAAGAATCTGATCGTAACGGCAGACGACTTCGGCCTCGCGCCCGAAGTCAACGAAGCCGTCGAACTTGCCCATCGAAACGGCATTTTGACCGCGGCCAGCCTCATGGTGGGGGCGGAGGCCACGGCGGACGCGATCGAGCGGGCGCGACGGCTCCCCTCCCTCGGCGTGGGCCTTCACGTGGTCCTGGTGGAGGGGAGGCCCCTGCTCCCCCCCGCGGCCGTCCCCGACCTCGTGGACGAGCAGGGCGAGTTCTCGACCCACCTCGTGCGCGCGGGGGTCCGCTTCTTCTTCCGGAGTCGCGTCCGGCGGCAGCTCCGGGACGAGATCCGCGCGCAGTTCGAGGCCTTCTCCGCCACCGGCCTCCCTCTCGATCACGTCAACGCCCACAACCACATGCACCTGCACCCCTCCGTCCTGGCCTTGATCCTCGAGGTGGGGCGAGAGTTCGGCCTCGCCGCCGTCCGCGTGCCCTACGAGCCTCCCTTGGCTTCGTGGGGCGCCGCCCGCACCGCGTTCGCGCGGCGGCTCCTGGCTTCCGCCTTCCTGGCCCCCTGGATCGGGCTCCTGAGGCGCCGGCTCGCCCGGGCGGGCCTGAAGTCGAACGAGTTCGCCTTCGGGCTGCACGACAGCGGCAACATGGACGCCGCGCTCGTGACACGGTTCCTGCAAAGGCTTCCGGACGGAGTCACCGAGATGTACTTTCACCCCGCCACCGCCCGCTCCCCCCAGACCGAGCGGTACATGCCCACCTATCGACACGAGGCGGAGCTACAAGCCCTGACCAGCCCCTCGGTGATGGAGGCGCTGCGGGCGACCGGCGCGCGCCGGATTGCCTTCGGCGACCTCTGATAGAGCGGGCGGGGACCGAGCTGGGAAGGAGAGCCCGATGTCGCGAACCCTCACCGCAATGACCCTGGCTTGCGCAAGCGCGGCGGTCGGCCAGATCCTGGTCCGATATGGGATGCAGCAGGTCGGCTCGCTCGAGCGATGGGCCCCCACGGAACTCGTCGCCTACTTCATCCGCGCCGCCACCAACCCCTACGTCATGGGGGGAACGCTGATGAACGCGATCTTCTATCTTCTCTTCCTGGCCGTTCTCTCCTGGTCGGAGGTGACGGTCGCGCTCCCTCTCACCGCCCTGGAGTACGCTTTTGCCGCCGTGCTCGGGGTCGTGATCCTCAAGGAAGTGGTGCCCGCGGTCCGCTGGCTGGGGATCGCCCTCGTGATCGGGGGCGTGGTCCTGATCGGGCTGGCCGAGAGCGGGCCACGTCGACCCCCGCATCCCATGGGAAAGGACGAAAGGCATGCCACCCCTGCCCGAGAAAGCTGATCCCCCCCCTCCCCTCACCGTCCCCGCGGCCCGGATCCACTTCCCGCCCGAGGACCGCGCCTGGATAGGAGACCGAATCCAGGAGGTCCTCGCCTCCGGGCAGCTCACCCTGGGGAAGTACGGAGCTGCCTTCGAGCAGCGTTTCGCCGGGCTCTGCGGGTCCCGCCACGCGGTGGCGGTGAACAGCGGAACCAGCGCCCTCGAGATCATCCTGAGGGTGCTCGGGATCGAGGGGAAGGACGTGCTCGTCCCCACCAACACCTTCTTCGCCACCGCGGCCGCGGTCGTGCACGCAGGGGGTCGGCCCGTCTTCGTTGATGCCGATCCCGAGTCGCTCGGCATCTCGCTCGAGGACCTGGACAGGCGGATCACGCCGAGCACGGTGGGGGTGGTCGCGGTCCACATCGGCGGCCTCGTCTCCCGGCGGATGCAGGAGCTCGCGGAGCGGACCCGGGGAAAGGGGCTCTGGCTGGTGGAGGATGCCGCCCATGCCCACGGCTCCTCCCAAAACGGCGTGGCCGCGGGCCGTTTCGGGGTGGCGGCATCCTTCAGCTTCTACCCGACCAAGGTGGTGACCTCCGCGGAGGGGGGAATGATCGTGACCGACGACGACCGCCTGGCCGAGGAGGCGAGGATCTACCGCGACCAGGGCAAGCAGAGTTTCGGGCAGAACGCCCACGTCCGGCTGGGCTACAACTGGCGGATGTCCGAGCCGCACGCGATCATCGGGCTCCGGCACCTGGAGCGGCTGCCCGCCCTGCTGGCGGAGCGTCAGGCCATCGCCGCCGCCTACGACGACGGGCTAAGGGGTCAGGACGGGCTTCGTCCCCTCGCCGTGCCCCCGGGGGGGGTGTGCAACTATTACAAATACATCGCCGTCCTCGGCGAGCGGCGGGACCGCGCGGCCCTGAAGAAGCATCTCAAGGAGCGATTCGGGGTGTCGCTGGCGGGCGAGGTCTACGAGA
>DATMQU010000199.1:0-4000 GCA_035566715.1 Vicinamibacteria bacterium | reverse complement strand
CGCCGTCCTCGACTCCACCCACTGGCCGGCCCGGTTCCACATGGCGCAGGCCATGCGGAAGTCCAGGGTCGAGTATCGGTTTACGAGCGTCTACGATCTGCGCCCCGAAGTCGTGGGGGTGTTCGATGTCGTCTTCTGTGGCTCACTTCTCCTGCACCTCCAGAACCCGCTTCTGGCCCTGCAGAGGATCCGCTCCGTGACCCGAGAAATGGCCATCATCGAGACCGCGGTGGACGTCCTGCTCGAGGCTCAGTCACCCGAACGGCCCGCCCTGTCCTTCGGGTTCCGGGGGAGCGAGAAGGAGCTCGGGGAGGCGAACTCGTATTGGCTGTTCACCTCCCGCGCCCTGGAGGACATGCTCCTCTACGCCGGCTTTGCGACCGCGGAGCGGCGTGGGCTCTTCGACCTCTCCCCAAAGGGGCCGACCGTGACCGCGGTTGTGGCGCGGGTTGGATAGGAAGGCGGCTTGAGACCACACTTCCCCGCTCCTTCGAAGGGAGGAGCCCTGTGGCAAGATGCGACCCACACGGGGTGAGGTCATGCCGGCGCGGGCGGTTCGCTGGGGCTTGATCGGGTGCGGCGACATCGCCGAGAAGCGCGTAGCGAGAGCGCTGCGCGAGTGCCCAGCCAGCTCGCTCGACGCGGTCGCAGGCCGGCGGGCCGAGCAGGCAGCCGACTTCGCGGCCCGTCATGGGGCGGCCCGCTCCTACCCGGATTGGCGGGAGCTGCTCGGGGACGGGGATATAGACGCCGTTTACGTCGCCACTCCTGTCCGCCTCCACGCCGAACAGGCCGTAGCCGCCGCACTGGCCGGAAAGCACGTGCTGTGCGAAAAGCCGATGGCCCTCGACGTGGGCGGCTGCCAGCGTATGGTGGACGCCGCGCGAGGCAACCGTGTGCAGCTGGGCGTCGCCTACTATCGCCACCTCTACCCGGTCGTGAGGCGTCTGCGCGAGCTGCTGGCTTCGGGCGAGATCGGTCACCCCGTGCTCGCCCATGTCCAAGCCTTCGAGCCCTTCGTTCCCACTTCCGACGGCCGCCGCTCCTGGCTCCTGCGCAAGGCCGACTCCGGTGGGGGGCCCCTCATGGACTTCGGCTGCCATCGCATCGAAGTCCTGATGAGCCTGCTGGGGCGGGTGGAGCGAGTGCTAGGCTTTCCCGCCAAAGTACGCTTCCCTGAACGCGAGGTCGAGGACACCTGCGTCGCCTACCTGGGTTTCCCGTCCGGCGCGGCGGCCGTGCTCTCCGTCAGCCACGCGGCACAGGAAGCCCGCGATAGCCTGGAGATCTTCGGGACGGAGGGCTCCGCCCATGTGGACGTCCTCAACCAGGGCGGGCTGCGCATCGTCACCGCCGCCCACACCCGGGAGGAGCGGCACCCCCCGCACCCCAACCTCCACCAACCCCTGATCGAGGACTTCGTGGAGGCCGTGCTCAGAGGCCGAGACCCTGCGGTCACGGGCGAGATCGGCCTCGAGGTGAACCGCGTGATCGCGGCGGCCTACGCCCCATGAGGCGAGCCGCCTTTGGATTAAGCCCTAGGGGAGTCCCCATGCGACTGAGAGCTGCCGTTTGTCTTCTCTTCGGCGTTGTTCTCCTCCTCTCCTCCCGAGAAGCGGGCACCGAGGAGCCCGACCCCGCCGCGGCCAAGAGGGCGCGGTTGGCCTGGTTCCGGGAGGCCAAGTTCGGCCTCTTCATCCATTGGGGGCTCTACGCAATACCCGCCGGGGAGTGGAAGGGGAAGGTCGTTCCCGGGATCGGGGAATGGATCATGAATCGCGCAAAGATTCCCGTCCGGGAGTACGAGGCGCTGGCCCGGGAGTGGAATCCCGTGAACTTCGACCCCGAGGCCTGGGTTCAGCTCGCGCAGGATGCGGGCGTGAGATACATGGTCATCACGGCCAAGCATCACGACGGCTTCGCACTCTACGGCTCCCGCGCCAGCGCCTACAACGTGATGCAAGCCACGCCCTTCAAGCGCGACGTGCTCAAGGAGTTGGCCGAGGCCTGCCGGCGCCACCAAATGCGGCTCGGGTTCTACTACTCGCAGGCCCAGGACTGGCACGAGCCCAACGGGGCGGGCAACGACTGGGATTTCGGCCCCGACGAGCGGAAGGACTATGACAAGTACCTGCGCGGGAAGGCGGAGCCGCAGGTGCGCGAGCTCTTGACCGGCTACGGGCCCGTCGCGCTCGTCTGGTTTGATACCCCCCGCATGATGACGGGGGAGCGGGCGCAGCGCTTCACCGACATCATCCGCTTCCTCCAGCCGGACTGCCTCATCGACGGCCGCCT
The DNA here is from genome assembly GCA_035566715.1 of Vicinamibacteria bacterium. Lineage (GTDB taxonomy): Bacteria > Acidobacteriota > Vicinamibacteria > Fen-336 > Fen-336 > DATMML01. The sequence continues at coordinate 1,705 of DATMQU010000199.1, read as the reverse complement.
CGGCGCCGCCGGCGACTACCTGACGACGGGAGACAACGTGATCCCCCCCGAGGTGCAGGCCCAGGCCTGGGAGACACCGGCCACCATCAATCACACCTGGGGCTACCGGAAGGACGACCAGGACTGGAAGGCGCCCGGCGATATCATCTTCAAGCTGCTGGACATCGTGAGCAAGGGAGGCAACTACCTGCTCAACGTCGGACCCACCTCGGAGGGCGTGATCCCTCCTCCGAGCCAGGACGTGCTGCGCACGGTCGGGCGCTGGCTGAAGACCAACGGCGAGGCCGTCTACGGCGCCGGGCCCACGCCCTTCGGAGACGAGCTGGGCGAGCCCAGCGCCCGGGGCGACCAGGACCTGCGGGGCAAGCCCCTCTTCCTGGTCCGCAAGGAATGGCGGGTGACGACCAAACCGGGGAAGCTCTACATTACGTTTTTCGAGGAGCCGCGCATGCCCTTTCCCATGCCCGCCATGAAGAACAGGATCGGGCGCGCCTATCGCCTTGCGGACGGCGTCGCGATCGAGACCAAGGTGGAAGACGGGCGCACGCTCTTGGTGATTCCGCGCCCGTTCTACGATCCGACCGCGACCGTGGTGGTCGTCGAGTTCGAGGGCGAGCGGGTCGAGCGGTAGGCGGGCACTCCCGGGGAGGGGGCGCCCCTAGCTCTTGCGCGTTTTGCGGCCGTAGCCCAGCTCCGCGCCCCCAGACTGGATGTGGTCGACGCCGGTGGTGAAGGTCGCCTCCGCGGCCAGAAAGAGGCACAGCCGTCCGGTTTCCTCGATGGTGCCCATGCGCCCCAGGAGCTGCGCGGCCTCCCCGTCTGCCCGGCACCGCCCGGGATCGGGGGCAGCATCGATCGCTTCCTGCCAGAGGGGGGTATAGATGTTCCCGGGAGAGACGGAGTTGACTCGAACGTCGAAGGCGGCCTCGTCCACGGCCAGGGCCTTGGTGAAAGCGGTGATCGCCCCCTTGGTCGCCACGTAGGTGGTGGCGTGGAGCTGGCCCATGCTCCCCACCAGGCTCGACAGATTGATGATGTTGCCCCGGGTCTTGCGCAGATGGGGCAGCGCGAACTTGCACGCCGCGAAGATACTCACCAGGTTCTGGTCCAGCAGGGCGCGAAACTCCTCCACCGAGAAGTCGTCGATCGGCTTGTGGGGCGGGTGCCAGCCCGCGTTGTTGATCAGGCAGTCGAGGCGCCCGTAGCGCTCGACGGCCTTCGCGATCAGCCTTTCGATCTCCTCGACCCGGGAGACATCGGCGGGAGTGAAGAAGGCCTCCCCGGGGCCCTTCGCGTTGAGCTCCCGCGCCAGCCGCTCGCCCTCCTCCCGGCCCCGGGCGCAGAACACCACCTTGGCGCCCGCCTCCACGAAGACGCGCACGCAGCCCTCGCCGATCCCCTTGCTTCCCCCCGTGATGACGACGACCTTGTCCGCGTACCGCATAGACCTCCCCCTCGCCTCTACCCGCCGGGCAGGCCCTGGCGCCAGCGGTCGAGGGTCACCGCGGCCACGATGACCCCGCCCGTAACAATCTGCTGCACCCAGTTGGGCAGCCCCTCCTGCGAGCAGCCGATCTGGATCACGGTCATCAAGACCGCCCCCACCAGGGTCCCGAACACCGTGCCCTTCCCGCCCGTCAAGCTGCCCCCGCCGATGATCACGGCCGCGATGGCGTCCAGCTCGAGGCCGATGGCCACGGTGGGG
>DATMQU010000198.1:0-8645 GCA_035566715.1 Vicinamibacteria bacterium | reverse complement strand
AAACTCGATCCGGTGGCGGCCCCCCGGGACCTGAACCGCCCGGAAGGCGGTGTTGGCGCGCAGGACCCGGGTCGGGCCCCCGTCCAGCCAGGCCTGCCACCCGGGATCGTAGGAGTCCACGAGCACCACGAAGCCCGGCTCGCTGAGGTCCGCTTCGAGGAGGACTCGGTCCGGGCGCTCCTGAACGATGCGGCTCGAGCCCGAGAAGGACGCGAGGGCCCGGGCGGGGAGGCCCTCGGGCAGGCCCACCTCGTGGCGGGGATCGAAGCTCGGGTCGAGGAGAGCGGGCAGGCCCTCGGGATCGGGGGCGATCCGCGCGTTTCCCACCGCGTACGTCCGCGGCAGGGGATCGGGCACCTGGAACACCCGGATCGGCCCCTTGAAGAGCCCCGGAAAGACGGCCCCCGGCGTCAGGGCCTCGAAGGCCTCCGGGTGAGAGGCCACAACGTGGGTGATGCCGCCCAGCTCCAAGAGTCGGGTCTGGGCGGCGGTCCCCTCCACCTGGCGGAGGGCGAGCGTCATGCGGCGGAGCGGCTCCGGATGCAGCCCCCGATAGTCAATCTCGAAGCCCGAGCGCAGTCCCCATCGCCCTGCGGTCTGCGGGGCCAGCGCCAACTGCATCCCCAGCGCGGAGGCGGCGTCCAGAGTCCATCCCGCGGGGACCCGCTCGAGAGCGCGCAGCTCGCTCTCCTTTTCCCCCGGCGCTCCGCTCTTGCCGAGGCTGTAGTCGTACACGTAGACCCGCGTCGCCGACCCTGAGCCCAGAGCGGACAGGACCTCCGGGCGGTGGGTGTAGAGAGCGACCGGCGCGACCGCCACGGGATGACGGTGATAGAGGGCGAGCTCGGTCAGGGCGAGGAGGGCCAGGCCCGCGGCCAGCGCCGGGGTGCGGCGGGGGAGAAGGGACAGGACCACGAGCACCAAGGCCAGGGCCGCCCCCACCGCGAGCTTGGCCTCCGTGGCGGCCAGGGGGGAAGAGGGGGGAACGGTCAACGCGGGATCCAGCAGGCGTGCACTCCAGGCCGCGGGCTGGAAGTGCAGGCTGAGAACCAGGCCGAGGTCGAGGAGGAGGAGAAGAGCGGCGGGAGCGACGACGAGGAGCGTCCACCGGCGGGGAGAAGCCGGACGAGGGTCGCGCCAGACGTCATGGCCGAGACCGGCGAGCAGAGCCCAGGCGAAGGCCGCCAAGGCCATGGCCTTGACGGGGTAACGAAGGATCTTGAGAGGGGGAAGCAGGGTGAGGGCGATGTCGTAGGCGGGGGTGTGTCGACCCAGGGCCAGGAGAAGGGCCGCCCCCAGCACGGCGAGGAGAAGCCGCCGCAGGGAGGGGCGGGCGGCGGCGGCCGCGGCCCCGACCAGCCCCAGGGCGGGCAGCCCCAAGTAGAGGGAGCTCAGGAAGGGCTCGCGGGACTCGAAGAGGAGGGCCCGCCAGTCGGCCCGAAGGGGGAGGCTGCTCCACAGGCCGGGGAGGAGCGTCTCCAGGAGCCCGAGCGGGTGGACCGACCAATAGGTCCTCACGGCCAGGGGAAGGCTGCGGCGCGCCGAGCGGGTGAGGACATCGAGAGCGGGCAGCCACAAGCCCGCGGAGAGCCCGAGGGCGAGGACGTAGGCCGTGCCCGCCCTCAGCGCGAGCGCCCGCCGGGAGGACCACGGCCCGCGGAGATGGCGGGCCAAGGCGAGGCCGGCCAGGAGCAGGAACGTCATGGCACACATGTCGGCGGAACCAGCGAGGATCTGGGCGCCGAGGGCGAGGCCCAGGTAGAGCACGGGCCGGGCCCGTCTGGACTCGAATGCGATGTCGGCGGCGAGGGTCACGGGTGGGATCCAGCAGGCGCCTGCGAAGTGATGCCAGAGATCGATGAGGGAGAGAAACGGCCCCGACAGCATCCAGACCGCGGCGGCCACGAGCGAGCCCCCCCGGGAGACCCTCCAATGGCGGCAGAGCGCATAAACGCCCAGGGAAGAGCCGACCACGTGGGCCACGGCGAAGAGGGTGTAGTACCACCAGGGCCGAAGGAGCAGGCTGAGCCAGGTCAGGGGATAAAGGATCTGGGCCGCGGGGTCGGCGAGAAGAGGCTGACCGAAAGCCGGGCCCGGATCCCAGAGGGGCCAGGAACCCGCCACTACCGCCCGCGCGAACGCTTCGATCTGGGGATGCCATACGAGGTGGATGTCCCGCTTGTAGAGGACACCGCCTCCGAAAACGGCTTCCCGGAAGAGCCAGAGGGCAAGCCCAAGGAGGGCGAGCGCGGCCAGGCGCGGGCTCGCCCCGGCCCCCACCCCCCCCTGCGGCCTCGACGGGGCAGCCTCCCCCCCGGACACCGCGACGGGCAGGTCGGCCCTCACGGCCGGCGGGGACGCGGTGGGCGTTCGGAAACGGCCCCTGCCGCCATCAGCGTTTCCGGGCCCGGAGGAGCAGCGATCCCGCGACCTCGCGCGCGAGGGGCACACGTTCGAGAAAAGAACCGAGACCCGCCACCCACCCGAGCCACGCGGGGGGAGTGGCGGGATGGAGAAAGTCGAAGGGGTCCACCTGGATCTCGGAGAAGCCGCTTCTTTTGAGGCTGGCCCGGGCCCGGAAGCGGGAGAAAGCCATCTCGTCCGGCGAGACCCCGAAGTATTCCTTGGTGAGCCCGAGGTGAAACATCACCGCTACTTGGGGATTGAGGATGTTGGGTTCGGCGAAGACGACTCGTCCCCCCGGCTTCAAAACGCGGTACGACTCGCGGAGAGCCTGGTCGAGGTCCAGGTGGTGGAGCACGGAGCTGCCGTACACGGCGTCGAAGTGAGCGCCGGGATAGGGCATCGCCTCCGCGTTGCCCTGGTCCAGGGTGACGTTGGGGAAGGCGGCCAGGCGGACCCGGGCCTTCGCCAGCAGGTCTTCGGACAGGTCGAGGCCCCGGATCTCGGCCCCGCTCCGGGCCGCCCGCTCCAGGAAGACCCCCGTTCCGCATCCCAGCTCCAGGGCCCGGCGGCCGGGCTCCAGCTGGGCGTGCTGTATGAAAAGCGCCGCCCTTCGTTCCGCGCGTCGACGTCCCGCCGGGCTGTCCCAGTTCCAGATGATCTCCGCCGTCTCCGCGATCTTCCGGTGGTGTTCGATCTCCCGCGCGAGGCGCCCGTCCGCGTCTTTGCCTAGGTCCACGGGCCACCCCTCAGATGAACTTCAGCTTGCGGGCCGCGAAAAGGCTCATGCGGAGCAAGAGCCAGCCGTGGCGGAACCGCGAGATGTTGGTCTCGCCGTAGCGGCGCTCGTGGTAGCGCACGGCCAGGTCCGCGATCCGCAGGTTGAGGCGGGAGGCCCCGAACAAGAGGTCGAAGTCCCCGAAGGGATCGAAGTCCCCGAAGAACGCGCGGTTGGCCGCGATCCGCTCGTAGTCCTCACGGTAGAGGGCCTTGGTCCCGCAGAGGGTATCCCGGACCTGCTGGCCGAGGAGCCAGGAGAAGAGAAGGGCGAAGCATTTGTTGGCGAGCAGGTTCAGGAAGCGCATGGCCCGGCCCTCCATGGGATAAACCATGCGGGAGCCGTTGATCAGCTCGCCCTTGCCGCGGGCCAGGGCCTCCACGAACTTGGTCATGTCCGCGGGGGCCACCCCCATGTCCGCATCCAGGATGGCCAGGACCTCGCCGCGGGCCTCGCCGAAGCCCAACCTCACGGCGTCGCCCTTGCCCCGGCCGGTCTGCTTGAGGAGGCGGAGGGGCAGGGTGGGATTCTCCTGGATGACCTCCCGGATCACCGCCTCCGTGTCGTCCTGGGAGTTGCCCTCCACGAAGATGAACTCGCTGTTGGGGCCCAGGCGGGGCAGGCTCGCCACCAGGGGGCGGATGTGTCCGGCCTCGTTGCGGCAGGGGATGATCACGCTGGTGCTGGGCTCGGAGGCGCGCACGGGCCGAACGCGGTCGGGGGCGGGCCGGGCAATGATCCCAAACATCAAGGAGAAGAGATCGACCAGGGGCAGGTGGCCCACAAAGTGGTTGAGGGCGTCGGCGAGGAGGGGAATGCCGGCCGGGCAAAGAAGCTGCAAGTCGTCCCGCACCACCTGGAAATCGGCGAGGGACAGCATGTTCTTGATCTCTTCCGGCGGCAGCCAGGCTTCCGGAGGCTGGCGGTGCTTGAGGCCTATCGCCTCCGCCGCCTTCAGCAAGGGTTGCCAGAGCCGGCTGTAGCTGTAGATGAGGATCCGGGTGCGGGGGTGGCAGAGGGGATGGAGGTTCTCCAGCGCCCGCTGCACGTCGCTCAGGTGGGTGACGACGTTCAGGAGCAATATCGCGTCGAAAGGCCCGCCCACCTGGCCCAGCAGCCGACGGTCGGCGAGGTCGCCCTCGAAAAAGTGCAGGTTCTGGCCGCGGTGGGCGCGGCGGGCCGCCTCCACGCTGGGGGCGGCGATGTCGATCCCCACCCCCCGCGAGGGCTTGAAGGCGGCCAGAAGGTGCCCCGACCCGCAGCCGAGGTCCAGAACCCGTTGCCCCTCCGGGATGCGGACCCTCAGTACGCGCGTCAGGTAGTCGTAGTAGTAGCGATGCCGCTCGCGCGAGGCCTCGATCCCTTCGTGGTTCTCCTCGTAGAAGCGCCGCACCTCTTCGAGGAGGGGATCGTTCAGGGCCCGGGGGTCGGGGAGAAGCGCTCTCTCCTGTACCACTCGATGGTCCTCCGTAGGCCTTCCTCGAAACCAGTGGTGGCGCGGAAGCCGAACTCCCGCTCGGCGCGCGAGATGTCGAGACACCGGCGGGGCTGGCCGTCGGGCTTGTTGGGGTCCCAACGGATCTGGCCCTTGAAACCGACCAGCCGCGCGATCAGCTCCACGAGGTCCTTGATCGTGATCTCGAATCCCGCTCCCAGGTTGACCGGGTCCGGGCTGCTGTAGTCGGCGGCCGCCATGCAGATCCCGCGGGCCGCGTCCTCCACGTACAGGAACTCCCGCGAGGCCTTGCCCGTTCCCCAGACCTCGATGGCCCCGGCGCCCTGGGCGACGGCCTCTTCGCACTTCTTGATGAGGGCGGGTATCACATGGGAGGAGGTGGGGTCGAAGTTGTCGTGGGGACCGTAGAGGTTGACGGGCAGGAGGTGGACGACGTCCATTCCGTACTGCTGGCGGTAGGCCTGGCCTTGCACGAGCAGCATCTTCTTGGCCAGCCCGTAGGGGGCGTTGGTCTCCTCGGGGTAACCGTTCCAGACATCCTCTTCCCGAAAGGGCACGGGCGTGAATTTGGGATAGGCACAGATCGTGCCCACCGTCACGATTTTCTCGATCCCAAGCAGGCGGCATTCCTCCAGGAGCTGCACCCCCATCATCAAGTTGTCGTAGAAGAAGGAGCCCGGGTTGTCCCGGTTAGCGCCTATGCCGCCCACCCGCGCGGCCAGGTGCAGCACGAGGTGGGGACGCGCCTCTTGGAGCAGCCGCCGCGCCGCCTCCCGCTCCACGAGGTTGTAGTCTTTCTGCCGCGGGACCACGACCTCCGTGACCCCGTGCCGCCGCAGCTCAGCAACAACGTGTCTTCCCAGGAAGCCGGCGCCCCCCGTGACGACGATGCGCCTTCCCGCGAGGTTCATGCCGCGGCCTGAAAGTACCACGGGGCCCAGGACGTGACAACGCGCGCGCTCTCAGCGCCCCGGCCCGCCTCTCGTGAGCACGGTGAAGCTGCGGCGCACGGTCTCTCCCGTCTCGTCCACGAGGGTCAGAACGTGTCGCCCGGGCGGCGGCGCCAACGCCATCTGGTGCACGTCGCGCGTCTCGCCCTGGTACTCGTCGTCCAGGTGCCAGAAGATCTGCGCCTCGTGGTCGCGGTGGGCGGCTTCGAAGACGACGCGTCCGAGCGCGCCGTCCATCTCGACGGGGACGTATATCTGCCCGTTCTCCCGGGGGTACACCAAGGACAGAGAGGCGCTTCCCGCGGGGTCGAGGGCGGCCCGGCAGTCAGGCCGGAAGGGGGGGGGTGGGTGATAGTCGGCGTGTCGGCGCCGGTAGTAGGTCTCCAGGGTTGGGGGCAGGACGAACCAGGCCCGGGTGTGGATCGACGCCATGGGCTCGCAGTCGGCGTGGACCTGCCAGGACCCGCCGGCATCGAGGTGCAGGAGGCGGCAGTACGCGCATGGGGGCGAGCCGAGGCCAGGGTGGGGGACGAGCTGGGCGCGCGTAGACGAGCAGTGGGGCCCCGCCCGCATGCCGCTCTGCGTGCAGACGTCGACGACCTCGAGCCCGGTGGGGGGCTCGGAAAACCAGCCCGCGGGGGGAAGCAGGTTGAACAGTTCGAACAGGATAGGCGCCGCCGCCGAGTAGCCGGTGAGGCCCGGCCGCCCTTCCCCGTCCGCGTTCCCGACCCACACCCCAACCGCATAGCGCGGCGTGACCCCCACCGCCCAGGCGTCCCGGAACCCATAGCTGGTGCCGGTCTTCCAGGCGATCCGCTGGGAGGTGGCGAAGGCCCGCCAGGCCTGCTCGTCCCCCGGACGCTCCACCTCCAGCATCGCGTTGAGGGTGAGATAGGCCGCGGCCGCGTGCAGGGGCTCGTCGTTCCCGCGGGAGGGGGCCTCCACCCCGCCCCTCGCCAGGTAGGAGGGAGGCCGAAAGACGGCCGCCCGGGTCGGGCCCGCGGCGGAGCCGTTCGCGGTCCGGGCCAGCCCGGCGTAGATGCCGGTCACGTCCCAGAGGCTGCCCTCGGCGCCGCCCAAGATCAGGGCCAGACCGTAGTCGCGGGCCGGCCGGGTGAGCGTGGTCATGCCGAGGCGCCGGAGCAGAGCGCAGAAGCGATCGACCCCGTAACCGCGGAGCATGCGGATGGCGGGCACGTTCAGGGAGCGCGCCAGAGCCCGCTCCGCCGGCACCGCGCCCGAGTACGCGTGATCGAAGTTCTCGGGGTGGAATGCCCCGACGTGGGTGGGCACATCGGGAATCAGCTGACCCGGCAGAACCTCCCCCGCCTCGAGCAGGCCCGCGAAGAGGAGCGGCTTCAGGATGCTTCCCGTGCTGCGGGGCGCGGGAATGACGTCGACATGCTCTCCGTGGTCGTCCCCCTCGGCGGGGGGAAGGTTGCCGAGGTAGGCCACGACCTGCCCGGTCTCCACCTCGATGATCAGGGCGGCCGCGTTTCCGACCCCGTTCTCCTCGAGGGCCCGGTGATGTCGGGCCAGGACCTCCGCCGCTCGAGCCTGCACTTCTTTCTTGAGGGTCGTGCGGACCCAAGGGCTCGCGTCCCGGGTCCTCCACCGTTTCGCGGGCGCGGCCGCCGTGGCCTGGACGCGGCTGAGGAGATGCGGGGCCAGGGTGGGGAGGGGCTGGGGTGCGGGCGGAAGGGGCTCCTGCTTGGCCAGCTCGCAGCTCATCGCGTCGATCAGGCCCGCATCGCGCAGGGATTCCAGGAGGCGGTTGCGCTTCGCGAGCAGGCGCGGGCGGTTTCGACCCGGGTGGATCAGGGCGGGGGAGTTGGGGAGGACGGCGAGCATGGCCGTCTCCGCCCAGGACAAGCGCGCGGCCTCGTGGCCAAAGTACCGCCAGGCGGCGGCATCGATCCCCACCGCGTTCCCCCCCATGGGCGCGTAGGCCGCGTAGAGCCCCAGGATCTGCTCCTTCGAGAGGGTGGTCTCCAGCCGGAGGGCGAGGATGGCCTCGATGATCTTCTCGAGATACGTTCGGGGCTGACCCTTGCGCGAGAGCCGGACCACCTGCATGGTCAGCGTGCTGCCCCCGCTGGCGACTCCGCCGCTCCTGAGGTTCTGGATGAGGGCGCGGGCGATGGCCAGGGGGTCCACCCCGGGGTGGTAGAAGAAGCGGCGGTCTTCGTAGCGGGTGATGGCGGTGACGAAGCGCGGGGGGACGGTTCGGGCCAGCCCGAAGCGCCACTGTCCGTCCGCGGCGAAGGAGGCGCCTAGGAGCTCGCCCTCGCGATCCAGGATCACGGTGGAGAGGGGGTCCTTGAACTGGACCACGGGCACGAGCCCGAAGAGGGCCAGACCGAGGAGGGCAGCCGCCCCAAGCCTCCCGGCCCGCCGCCGGAGGAGCGGGCGCACCCGCCCCCAGGCCCGTCGTCCGACCGCGAGGATGATCCGGTATTCCATCGTCGGCTAGGGGTTGTTGCCCGCGCCCGTGACCTGCACCCACTGCCCCCGGACACGGGCGTTCAGGCTCGCGTCGTACATCGCCTCCACGGCCACCATGGGCAAGTAGTATTTCCCGAGATAGCTCGCGTTGACCGTGACCTCGACGGTCTTGGTCTCGCCGGCCTTGAGGCCGAAGTAGGTGTAGACGCGGTCGTCCCGGATGTCCTGGTACTCGAAAGGGGAGGGGGTGGCGCGCCGGAAGATATCCATCCGATCATTGTGGATCTCCCACCCCGAGGCGAAGAGGTGGGTCAGGGCCAGCTCCTGGAGGTCCCCCCGCAGGCCCAGGTTAGTGACCTTCGCGACTACCTTGAAATCGGTCCCCTGCTCGAGACGCGTGGGGTCGAGGGCCGTCCCCGAGGGGGAAAGGTATGAGACCTCGAGTTTGAGGCCGTTGCTGGCCGACGTCTCCTGGCCGACGGGGGGCAGGCCGGAGAGTATCAGGCGGGGATAGAGCTGGCCGGGGCCCGTATTGCGGACCACGAGGGCGGCCTCGGACTTCGGTCCGGGGACGAGCGTCCGCTGCACGAGCGGCGAGCCCGACGTCACCGCC
>DATMQU010000197.1:0-4504 GCA_035566715.1 Vicinamibacteria bacterium | reverse complement strand
GCCATTGCTTCCTCTCCCGCGGCGGGCGCACCGCCCGGGGGGGCGGGCGCGGCCACGGCCCGCGGCAGCAGCCCCACCGCCAGCGAACCCAGGGCGGCCAGCCCCACCAGGAGCAGGAATCCGCTCGTGTAGCTGCCCGCGCGGTCGCGGATCCCGGCCACGAGGACGGGGACCACCGCCTCCGCCACGCCGTCCGCGGTGAGGATGACCCCCATGAGCCGGCCCAGGACCCTCACTCCGAAAAGCTCGGCCGCCATCAGGGGGATGATCATATAGTCGCCGCCCAGGCCGATGCCAAAGAGGAGGGCCGCCGCGAGGAGGGCCGGCGGCGAGGCCGCGAAGGCGAGGAGGGGGATGGTGGCGGCGACGATGGCGTATATGAGGAGCATCACGCGCTTCTTGGCCCAGACGTCGGCCAGCCAGCCCATCAGGAGGCGGCCGGCGATGCTCCCGGCGAGGATGACGGAGAGCAGCGTGGCCACCCGTCCCTGGGCCAGCCCGCGGTCGAGGGTCAGGTAGAGCTTCAGGTTCTGCATGGTCCCCCCCACGGCGCCGATCGAGCACATGCTGCCCAGGGCCAGGAGGTAGAAGGCCGGCCGGCGGAGGATGCTCCCCAGGGAGACGGTGGCCGCCGGCTCCCCTCCGCGCGGGTCCCCTCCCGGCTCGCGAACGAAGAAGGCGGCGGGGAGGGCGATCACGAGCATCAGCAGGCCCAGGGTTCCCATCGCTCCTCGCCAGCCCAAGGACTCGGTGAGGGCGTGGGCGAGGAGGGGGACCAGGGCTCCGCCCAGGCCGATCCCCAGGTAGGCGACGCCCATGGCCTTGCCCCGCCCGGCCTCGAACCAGCGCGAGAGCAACACCTGGTTGGGGAGCGGCCCCCCGCAGACATAGCCCAACGCGTTCAGGAAGTAGAAGCCGTAGAAGGCTCCCAGGCTCGTGACGCCGGAGAGGCCCACGAGCGCCCCCCCCGCCATCAAGATCCCCACCATCATCACCCGGCGGGGACCGACGGCATCGATGATCGCGCCCGCCAGGAAGCCGAAGAGCGGCCCCACCAAGAGCTTGCTGAGGGCGTTGCCCGAGGTCACCTGCTGGCGGGTCCAGCCCAGGTCGCGGACGAGGAAATCGTAGAAGAAGGGGAGGCCGTAGAGGGCGCAGCCCACGACCGAGAACAGGGCCAGAAACGCGGTCGCCACCGCGAGCAGCCGGAAGCGGCGCGGGTCGTCCGCGGGCGGGCTCAGGCTCGTAGGGCCTCCTTGACGCGGCGGAGCCGCTCGGCGTCCGGGTGGCCCACATAGAAGGGATCGAGCGGAAAGCAACCGGAGACGAGGCCGTTGCGGGGGCCGCTCGTGCAGTCGCTGAAGGTCCGGCATAGCTTCTTGCGCTGAGGAGGCGTCCCCGCCAGCAGGTCAGCCGGCAGCTCGGGGTAGGACAGGACCAGCCGGCCCAAGCCCACGAAATCGGCCCCCCCCGTGCGTATGGTGTGCTGAGCCACGTGGGGGAGCCACTCCTGCAGGTAGCTGTAGGCCGATCCCACCAGGGCCAGACGCGGGAACTCCGCCTTGAGGAGGGCGGTGGCCTGGATCTGGCGGGCCACGCCCCGCAGGGGATCCTCGGGGGGCTCATAGCCGTCGCTGGGGGGAAAGAACGCGGGCCGCTGGACGTGGGGGTTGTAGTAGGGGCTCCCCGCCGTCGCGCAGATCCAGCGGACGTCCAGGGTCTCCAGGAGGCGAAGCAGGGCGCGCGGCTCCTCGAGGGCCTCCTCCAGTCGCTCGTCCTCCAGGAGGCCGAAGGCCCAGCGGTAGCCCGCGGGATCCGCCTCCGGATGTCCCAAGCCGTCGCCGCCCTTTCGAAAGGGGACGGTGTCGAAGACCGAGACCCGCACCCCCACCCCCAGCCCGGGGGCCTCCGCCCGGATGCCCGCCACCACTTCGCGGAGGAAGCGGGTCCGGTTCTCGAAGGAGCCCCCGTAGGGGCCGGGCCGGTCCCGCGCCGAGAGCAGCTCGTGGCCCAGGTAGCCATGACAGTGCTTGATGTCCACGAAGGCGAAGCCGATGGAGTGGGCCAGGCGCGCGGCCCGCACGAAGTCGCCGGTCAGACGGTCGAGCTCCTCGTCGGCGAGCGTTCGGATCCCCCCGGGGAAGCGCCGGTCTAGCCAAGGGTGAGCGTAGGCGGTGCGGGGTTCCGGGCGGTTGGTGGCCAAGGGCCGCGCGAAGCGCCCGGAGTGGGTGAGCTGGAGCCCGACGTGGAGGTCGGTCTCCGCGCCGGGCCCGAACTTTTCCACGTGGGCCCGAAGCAGCGTTTCCCGGAGCCGGGCGAGTCCGGGCAGCGTTTTCTCCCCGATCAGGAGCTGGTGGGGGTTGGCCCGGCCGTCGAAGCGCACGGCCACCGCCTCCCCGCCCCAAATCAGCTTGGCCCCGCTCGCCCCGAAGTTGCGCCAGCGGCGGGAGGTCAACTCGCTGGGCTCGCCTTCCGGGGTTCCGTCCCACCCCTCCATGGGCAGGATGCAGAAGCGATTGCCGACCCTTACGCCGCCCTGCTCGAAGGGGCGGGCCAGCGGGGAGGAGGCGCCGGCCGCCAGCGCCTCGTCGAATTTCAGGATTATGCCGCTCCGCTCAAGATGCGAGCGGAAGGCGTCTGCGGTCTTGAGCGAGGCCACGCGCGGCCAGTTCAAAGCCCGCTCCTTTCCGTGCCCGAGCCGGACCGCGGGGGGTGGAGGGGCCCCGCTGCGGGGTCGGCCCCGGAAGGTCCCCCGGGAGCTTCGTCATTGCGCGCCTTCCTGCAAGTACTCGGCGTATGCGAGGAGCGCCCCCTGATTGTGCTGCTTCACGGTCTGCTCCAGAGCCACCAGGTCCTTGGCCTTCATGGCCCGCACCAGGGCCCGGTGCTCCTCCTGGGCCTGCTCGATCCGGCGCACGAGCACGCCGCTGAAGTAGAACCGGCGCACGCGGTCCCAGTGGTCGAGTACCCGCTCGGTCATCTCCTGGAGCATCGGCATCGCGCTCAAGCGGCTGATGGCCAGGTGGAAGCGGGAGTTCAGGTCCGCCCACTCTTCGTTGCGCCCCATCTGCCAGGCCTCGTCCATGGCCACCGTGATCCCCTCCAGGGCCGCGGCGTCCGCGCTCGTGAGGCGAAGGGTGGCGCTGCGGGTGGCCACGATCTCGAGGCCCTCCAGGACCGCGAAGACCTCGTCGATCGATTCCCGGGAGATGAGGCTCACGGTGGCCCCCACGTGGGGGACGCTCGTGACCAGGCCCTCAGACTGCAGGAGGTGGAGGGCCTCCCGGACGGGGATCGCGCTGACCTCGAGCTTTCGGGCCAGCTCGTCGATGACCAGGCGCTGCCCGGGGTGGAGGTCGCACCGCATGATGGCGCTGCGCAGGGTCTGATAGACGAGCTCCTGCTTCGTGCGGTAGCGCATCGGGCCGCGCAGAGATAGGGTCGCTCCCGCGGTCATGCCAGAAGGACCCACGCTTTCTTCTCGATGGCCTCATGGGCGGCCAAGCATGCGCGCGCCGAGCCCAGGGCCTTGTCGGTTCCGCAGCGCAAGGGCCGGCCCACCCGTATGGCCGCGCAGAACTCCGATATCTCAAGGCGATAGGAGAGCCGGCGGTCGGTCCGGTCCGTGGCGGTGGCCCCCCGCCCGCCCCCCGCGTTGGGGCCCTTGGTCTCCGAGGCCTCGAGGGCGGGTCCCGTGCCCTTGGGGGTCACCTCGAGCCCGGTCGCCCTCTTGTCCCCCTCCTCGAACAGGTAGACCTCGGTCTCCGCCCGGAGGATCAGCGTCCCCTTGGTCCCCATGAACATCTCGTAGTAATCCTCGTAGGCATTCGACTCGATGCTCGAGAAGACGACCGTGCGTCCCTGCGGGTACTCGAAGGTGGCGCAGAGGTGGTCCTCCACCTCGCGCCCGTCCTTGAAACGGTAGACGCCTCCCGTCGCCATCACCGCCTCCGGCGCCGCCCCGAAGAACCAGTTGGCGATGTTCACTTGGTGGCTGCCCAGCTCCGCGAGCAACCCCTTCGAATAGCGCCAGTACAGCCGCCAGTTCAAGAGCTTCTCGAAAGTGGGATAGCCCCAGCGCGAGGGATCGTAGCCGGGGGTGGGCGGATCCTCCTGGCGCCGCCAGTTGCCGTTGCGGTGCCAGACGAGGCGAGCCAGGTAGATATCCCCCAGCAGGCCGGCCTTGATGATGCCCTCGTGAGCCGCCTGATAGACAGGGTTGTAGAAGCGCTGGTAGCCGATCTCGAGGAGGCGGCCGCTCTTCCGCTCCGCCTCTTGCATGCGCCGGCACCCGTCCAGGTCCCAAGCCATCATCTTCTCGCAGAGGACGTGCTTGCCCGCCTCCAGGCAACCCGCGGCCAGGTCGGCATGGAGCCAGAGGGGCGGGGCCATGACCACCGCCTCCAGGTCCTCCTTTTGCAGCATCTCCCGCCAGTCTTCGTAGTGGCGGACCGCCGGCTTGCCCGCCTTGGCCAGGATCTCGTCCGCCCGGGCCAAGCGGCCG
>DATMQU010000196.1:0-3834 GCA_035566715.1 Vicinamibacteria bacterium | reverse complement strand
CCGCTCCTGGAGAGGCTCGCGGCCCTGGGGATCGTTTGACCCTCACCCCTCGGGCGCGATCGCTCGGAGCAGCTCGGGATCGGGGGGCGGGAGGCTGAGGCCGCGCAGGCGTTCGGGCCGGTCCGCGATGCGGTCGAGGCGGAGGAGGACCGCCGCCCCGGGCAGGGCGATCAGGAACATCAGGCCCCAGAAGCGGGGCTCGCCCAGAGTGGCGTGGACGGGCAGGAAGAGGATGGGGTTGATGGCGAAGGCCAGGCTCCACGTGGCCTGGTAGAGGCTCAAGTACCGGCCGCGGGCGGCGGGCGGGGCCCAATCCGCGATGAACGCCATCTGCTGGGGTGAGGCGAGGATCTCCCCCGCCGTCCAGGTGAGGACGCTCATGAGCCACCACCCCCAGTGGAGAATGAGGCCGGTGAGGCCGAAGCCAAACCCGGCCAGAGCCTCTCCGAGCGCGGCCACCCGCAGCCGACGGAAGCGCTTGAGCTTTTCCACGAGAGAGATCTCGAAGAGCGCGATGAGGAGCCCGTTGAGGCCCACGAGCAGGCCGTACGCCAGAGCGGGGTAGCCGGCGCCGGTGATGGTCAGGGGCATCACGCTGATGTGGGAGAAGAAGACGAGCGAAAAAGCGAAGCCCACCGCCGTCATCTGTAGGTAGATGCCGTCCCGGAAGGGGGTCTCGGGAGGCGGGGGGAGGCCCGCAAGGGCCGTCGCCTCCCGCGTCTCCGGCCGCGTCTCGGGGATGAAGAAGTAGACGAGAAGGCCGTAGAGGAGCGTGGTGAGCCCGTCCCCCAGGAAGAGCAGCCGCCAGCTCCAGTCCGCGAGCAGCCCGCCCACGGCCATCCCCACCGCGAAGCCCAGGTTCACGGCCATGCGCAGGGCGGCGAAGCCCGACACGCGGTGGGTGGATGGCAACAGGTCACCGATGATCGCGGACGCGGCCGGCCGGTAGAGGTCGGCCACGAACCCGAAGAGCACGAGCAGGGGGATGAAGACCCGCGTGGAGGGCGCGAATCCCAAGCCCACGGCCAGGACCCCGCTGCCGAAGAGACTCACCATGAGGGTCCGGCGGCGCCCCAGGCGGTCGGTCAGAAAGCCGCCGGCCAGGATGGAGACGATGGAGCCCGCCCCGTAGGCGGAGAACAGCTCCGCCACCTGGGTCTCGGTCAGGTGGAACTCGCGGAAGAGCACGATGGTGAGGTAGGGCACGATGAAGGTGCCCACTTTGTTGATGAGGGTGCCCGTGATCAAGAGGCGCACGGGACCCGGGAGGCGGGCGAGGAGCTTCAAGGGGCTCTCGAGCACGGCTCGACTCTAGCGGCGGCGCCCGAGCCCCGCAAACGCGCCCGCCTCCTTCTATAATGCACTCCCCTACGCGCCCCGTTCGGGGTCGTTCGCTCCTTTCCGGGGGGCCAGGAGCGGGCCGCGGAGGGCGGGTGACGGTTGTCCGGGGAGAGGAGCTCCGCCTGCGGCTCCTTTGGACCCCTTGCGCGAGGGAGATCGGGCCGTGATCAAGCTGGTCCTGCTGCGGCACGGCGAGAGCATCTGGAACCTGGAGAACCGCTTCACGGGCTGGACCGACGTCGATCTCACGCCCCGCGGGGTCCACGAGGCGCAAGACGCGGCGCGCCTGCTCCGGGAGGGCGGATACGACTTCGACGTCGCCTACACGTCCTTCCTCAAGCGGGCCATCCGCACGCTCTGGATCGTTCTCGAGGGCCTGGACCGGATGTGGTTGCCCGTGCACGGGAGCTGGCGGCTCAACGAGCGGCACTACGGGGCGCTCCAAGGCCTGGACAAGGCGGAGACCGCCGCCAAGTACGGCGAGGGCCAGGTGCTCCTCTGGCGCCGCAGCTACGCGGATCCCCCTCCCGCCCTGACCACCGAAGACGAGCGCTACCCCGGACACGACCCCCGCTACGCCGGCCTGGACCCGGCGCAGATTCCGCTCGCGGAGTCGCTCAAAGACACGGTGGCCCGCTTCCTGCCCTACTGGCAGGAAACCATCGGGCCGGAGATCCGCCGCGGCCGGCGCGTCCTCATCGCCGCCCACGGCAACAGCCTCCGGGCACTCGTCAAGCACCTGGACGGGACGTCGGATGCGGAGATTGTGGGCCTGAACATCCCCACCGGCATCCCCCTCGTCTACGAGCTGGACGAGGGCCTGCGCCCCCAGCGCCACTACTATCTGGGGGATGCGGACGCGGCCCGCAAGGCGGCGGATGCGGTGGCCAAGCAGGCGCAGCGCCGGAAGTGATCGCACGCGACCGGATTGTGGTTCCTCACGATCCTATCTGGACACGTAGAAGGCCCGTCCGGGGGTGCCCATTGACGTCCGGGTCCTAAAGGCGTAGCGTTGAGATCTGGCGGCGCGCTGGAGCGGCACCCGTGCGGGAAGATGGTGGCGGGGCCGCGAGCGCGAGCGCTGTTAGGGCGGGGCGTCGTGTGAGCGACGTCAGCGCCGGTAGTGAGGTTGGCCATGCGCGAGCGGAGCGCCCACCGGGTCGTTCCCGCGAAGCCCGTCACCGTAGCCCTCGAACACCCAAAGAAGCCGTTGGCGTACGGGGTCGTCGCGAACATTTCCGAGTGCGGCGGCTGTGTTCTGACCGCCGGCAAGTTCGATGTCGGCGAAGAGGTCGTTCTCACCCTCAGCTTCGCCCGCGAAGCCCAGCCGATCGAGACACCCGGGCGCATCATCTGGATCAACCAGGGCCCTTCCGGAACCGTCCAGTACGGGCTGAAGTTCGACACCACCTTCGATACCCACATTCGCCTGAAGCAGCTCATCGGCAACTTCGCGGACGAGCCCAGCGACGGCTGAGAGCAAAGGAAACGGCAGGGGGCCCGGTTCGTAAGGTCTCGACATCTCCCCCTGCTGCCCGCCGCCCGCCGCGCGGGTTTTCTAGCGGCACGCCACCACTCTGGAGATGGCCCGCGGGCGGGCCGTCCCCGCTGACACCGCCTCGGGTGATGAAGTGACGGCCCGGGAGGGCTCGGCGCCCTCGGCCCGCAGAAGCCCGACCCGCATCGGGGGCCTGGTCCTGGCCGCGGTCGTCCTCCTTGCCCTCGCGGGTAGCCTCTATGTGCGCGCCCGCCTTCGGGCCAGCCTGCCCCAGCTCGAGGGCACGCGGGTGCTCGTGGGTCTCCGCGCGCCCGTGCGCATCGAGCGAGACGCCTTGGGCGTGCCCACCATCCTGGGCGCGAACCGGCCGGACGTGGCGAGGGCCACCGGCTTTCTGCACGCCCAGGACCGCTTCTTTCAGATGGACCTGTTGCGCCGTCGGGCGGCGGGGGAGCTGGCGGAGATCGTGGGCAGGGTGGCGGTGAGACTGGACCGGGAAATCCGGGTGCATCGATTCCGGTCGGTGGCGGAGCGCGTGGTGGGGGCCGGGTCTCCGGAGGAGCGGACCCTGGTCCAGGCTTACGCGGAAGGAGTCAACGCCGGGCTCGCCGCCCTGGGCGGGAAGCCCTTCGAATACCTGGCCCTGGGTGTGGACCCCGCTCCCTGGCGCCCGGAAGACAGCGTGCTCGCAGCCCTGGCCATGTTCGCTACCCTCCAGGACCCGAAAGGAGGCCGTGAGTCAGACCTCGGGCTGATGCACGACCTGCTGCCCGCGCCCGTGTTCGAGTTTCTCGCCCCCCGGGGGACGGAGTGGGATACCCCGGACGTGGGCGGAGCCCTGGCGGGAGCCCCGCTGCCCGGGCCGGAGGCGCTCGACCTCAGAAGCCGCGGCCCCTCCGGGCGTCTTCCGACCGAAGCGACGGGAGACCCGGAACCCGAGCACCTGCCGGGCAGCAACAACTGGGCGGTGGCGGGCCGCCTCACCGCCCACGGGG
>DATMQU010000195.1:0-3178 GCA_035566715.1 Vicinamibacteria bacterium | reverse complement strand
TGACCGTGCAAGGGTTCTCGGGAACGTGGGTATCGGAAAAAACGTTGAAGAGCCGCCAGAAAAGGGCCCCCGAGTATCTCTTCAGGACGCCCCCCTTGCGGTTGGCGTTCACGCCGAACACCACGTCCGCCCCCCGGCGGTCGAACTCCGCGGCAAAGTCGGAGAGCCATTCTGGCTGTTCCTCGAGATCGACGTCCAGAATGAAGATCCTCTCTCCCCGAGCGTACCGTAGCCCCGCCACCGCGGCCTGGTGGTGCCCGAAGTTCCGGGAGAGCTCCACGACGACCACCCGGGAATCGAGGCGCTGGATTCCTCGAGCGACCTCGGCGGATCCATCGGGGGAGCCGTCATCCACGAACACAATCTCGAAGGAGCCGCGGAGCGCCTCCCCCGCGGCCACCGCTCGCCGGTAGAACTCCGTCACCGTGGCCTCGGACCGGTAGAGGGTGGTCACTATGCTCAGCTCCGGGACGCGGCCGACGCGTTCTGGCTCCGTCAATGCCACCCCCTCACTCCTCGCCCCATATGTGCCGCGGTGCTTCCGGCCCTTTCATGAAGAGCAGGTCGAGCAAAGAGACGTGGGGGTCGTAGGGCGGGTGGAATTGCTCGTAGGAAGGATAGTCGTAGGTCATGTACTCCAGGGTAACACCTGCCGCCCGCACCTTCTCTTCGTCGATATAGTCGCGGGCGGAGGGCCCGCTGATGTAATGATTCGCACCCACCGCCCCCAGAAGCGCGAGGAGCCGGTCCGTCTTGGTGCCGGTAACCTTGAGTTCCGTCGAGCGCAGGAAGCGCGTGTTCTGGATGCCCAACTCCCGGGCCAGGGCGATGCTCGTTTCGATCGTGAAGTCCGCGAGGAACTCGTCGCGCCGACCGTAGAACGACTCGACCAAGGGCGCATAGTGCTTGAAGTAGGGGGCGCGCCCGTAGGCATGCCGGAGCGTCGTCCAGTGACTATGCGCCCAGGGGCGGTCCCAGCATATCCTGACCTCCCGGATCGGAATCTGGTCGGTCCGGAGCCCACGTTTCAAAACCGGGACCGTGAGCCACTGCACTCCCTTCGCGGTCTTGACGCGGTTGCGGTTACGCCAACCCCGCTGGTCGTACTGAACATCATCGAAGAACATGAAGACGTCGGCTTTGTGGATCTGATGGAAGTAGCCGCGCCAGGGGATGTATGAGGGCTGCAGAATAACGCATTTTACAGAAGCGCCGGCGCTCTTCGCAGTGGACATGCTAGCCGGCCGCCCTTCCGCCCGCAACGCCTGACGGGCAGGCCGTGAGGGGAGGATGCTCCGCCCGGGGCGGGTTGCCAGCCCACGCTACGTCGCCCGTGCGATCGTGCCCTGACCCCATCCCGGCCACCCCCGCGGTCGTCATCGGGCGGCCGGTCGCGTGGCTATCGCCACCAAAGACGACCCGAAGGGCAGGGGAAGCAGCCGCAGCCAGTAACGCTCGAGCCGAAGGAGCGTGCGCAGGAGATCGTTGAGGACGGGAACGACGGAGAGCTCTGCACTCCGCCGCTTCATAACCGCGTGCCGCCCGCCCCGGATTTGGCGCCCGAGCCAGCGCAGCATCATCAGCATGGGAACGAGGGTGGCCATGAAATGACTGATAAACTGGATCCGCAGCCCCGCCCTCTCCAACTTCTCACGAAGTTCCTCCCGTCGGTAGCGACGGCGATGGTGGGCGAGTTCGTCCATCTCATCGAAGAGGAAGGGGTGGGCGGGGACGGTGAGTACCAGGACCCCCCCCGGCTCGAGTACGGAAGCTGCCCAGTCCAAGGTCCCTTGATCGTCATCCATGTGTTCGAGGACATCGAACATGCCTATCATTGGCTGGCCGGGCCCCAACGGGGGAAGGCGGCCCTCGTCGACGAGCAGGAAGGGCCGGTCGATCCGCTGCCGCGCAATCTGCAGCCCTTCCAGGTAGGCATCGCAGGCCCCCGCGACGGGGATCCCGGCCTCGGCGAGGAATGCCAGCAAGCCACCGCTTCCGCACCCGATGTCAAAAAGCGGGCGGCTTCGAAGGTCGGGGACGGCTCGCCCCAGAGCATCGAGGATCACCTCACGCCGTACCACGAACCAGAAATGCTCCTGCTCTACTTGGGATAGCAATGGGAAATAGTGGGGGTCAAAGCCCGGAGCGGCGTTGGCGCCGGAAACGAGGTGTAGGATGCCATCCTCGTGCGCGAAGCGGGCTCTGCAGTTGCGGCACTCCACTTCTTCCGCTGGGTAGGAAAAAGGGGCCCGACAGCGGGGGCAGACCAGAGTAATCTTCGCGATTGACCTCCGTTCATCCATGCCGCCTAGGCCCCCCACGCCCGATTGGGGCCAGACTCCGGACAGGAGCGAGGTGGCCACACGAGCCATGACCATCCTTGCGGATTTGAGCGGCAGGGTCCCTGAGCACGCTAGCCCGTACACAATACCGCAGCTTGGCGGGACCGCGGGGGGCGTTTTCTAGAGAAGGGATGGAGAAACCACGAACCCGGCGAGAGACTCTCTGGCACCGACGGGAGCCGCCCCCGCCCCCGGCGGCATGGCCGCTGGCTCGGAGGATGGAGGGAACGCGCGAAGCGTCCACGGATTGACGGGCTCTCGGCAGGCGCCTCGCTTACTGGAGGGGCGTGCAGGTGGTGATGTTTATCCCGGGGCCGGCCACCTGTCCGGGCATCGCACCCGATGGCGTGTAGCACAGCAACCCGCTGGAGTCGCCCATGAAGCCACGGACGCCCGTCTGCCCGAGGCTCACGGGGGTAGCGCCGTACACATAGGCGGAAGCGCTGCTGGGCGAAGCCGTCCCGGGCAGCGGAGCCGGCACCGCTGACGGGTTGTAGCTCCGCGTGTAACCCGACTTCGGGGTGACGGCGGCGATCTGACTGTCGATGAACGTCGGCGCGTTGGTCGGATAGCTGGGGATGCAACCACCGCTGGGCTTCACCAGACACGTCAACTTGCCATCGTAGAAGCCTGCGTTGGACGACTGGTAGGCCGCCTGAGCGGAGATGACCGTCCGTGTGTCACCGATCGTCGCCGCCTCGTTGGCGGATACGCGAGCCCGGAGCAAGCTGGGGATAGCGATCGCCGCGATAATACCGATAATCGCGACGACGATCAGCAGCTCGATCAGGGTAAACCCTGTTTCCTTCTTCGTCATTGTTCTCCTTTCGAACATG
>DATMQU010000194.1:0-2082 GCA_035566715.1 Vicinamibacteria bacterium | reverse complement strand
CCCGCCCGGGCCGGTTGCGCGAGCAGAGGCCCGGTGCGCCCTCTTGATGAAGGCTGAGCACATAAGTGGCGATTTGCACCTACAAGTTCCGGGCGCGCCCGACGCCGCGGCAGCAGCGCCGCCTGGCCCGGGAGTTCGGGGCCGCACGCTGGGTGTATAACCGGGGCCTCGAGACGATCTCGCGGGCCTGGCGCGAGAGGGGTGAGCGCGTCACCTACGTTGATTTCTCGCGCCAAGTTACCAAGCTGAAGCAGTCCGATGTGCCCTGGCTCAAGGAAGTCTCGAGCTACGTGCTCAACCAGTCGATTCGGGATCTGGAGAAGGCCTTTAAGGCCTTCTACGCCAAGCGGGCCCGCCATCCGCGCTTCAAGAAGAAGCATGGGAAGCAGGCGGTCCGCTATCAGCTCGACAGTCGACTCAAGAACTCCTACGTCGCAGGGTCGCTCCTGGTCCTGCCCGGCCTCGGGCCCCTGAAGCTCGTCTGGTCACGGGTACCCCCCGGGCGACCGAAAATGGTGACCGTAAAGCGCGACGCGGCGGGACGCTATTTCGTGTTTATGGCTATGGATAGAGAGACGTTACCCCTCCCCACCTGCGATCGTGTCGTGGGTTTGGATGCGGGGATCTCTGCGGCCATCACTTTTGACGACGGTACCAAGGTCGCGCCGCCCCGATATTTGGAAAGGAGGCTGAAACAGCTCAAAAGGCGGAGTCGGGCGCTCTCCCGTGCCAAGAAGGGCTCACGGGGGCGGGCCCAAGCACGGCGGAAGCTGGGCCGGTGCCACGCCCGGGTTCGGGACTGCCGGCGGGAGTGGCTACACCAGTTGTCCTCGAAAGTAATTCACGATAACCAACTGATTTGCGTCGAGGATCTGAACGTATCGGGAATGCTGCGTAACCGTCACCTGTCCAGGGCTCTAGCAGACGGGGCGCTCGCGGAGCTGCAGCGGCAGCTCGAGTACAAGTGCGCGTGGTATGGGCGGACCTTCGTGCGTGTGAGTCGGTGGTTCCCAAGCACGAAGCTCTGCTCGGCCTGCGGCTTTGTCGTGGAGAAGCTGCCACTATCCGCGAGGAGGTGGACGTGCCCCGAGTGCGGGGTTGAGCATGACCGCGACGTGAACGCGGCCATCAACATCCGGCAAGAGGGGCTGAGGATTTTGGAACTACCGCGAGGTCCGCGGGAATCAAGGCGCGTGGAGGGCGTAAACCCCCTGCCGCGGCGGCGTGTGCCGCTTGCGTCGGGGCGCCCAGGGAAGCGCGAATCGCAAGAGTCCGAGGCCCGGGCCAAATGTTAACCCGGGCCGAGACTCAGAGGAC
The DNA here is from genome assembly GCA_035566715.1 of Vicinamibacteria bacterium. Taxonomy (GTDB): domain Bacteria; phylum Acidobacteriota; class Vicinamibacteria; order Fen-336; family Fen-336; genus DATMML01. Next base: position 765 of record DATMQU010000194.1, on the reverse strand, counting down.
GCGAAGACCGACAGGGCTCCCTGACCAGCCTCTACGTCTCCCTGGGCATCTTCGTGGCCGCCTCCGTAAGCGCGGCCCTCACGACACTCGTCTCCCGCCTGACCTGGCTGCCCGGGCTCCTGGGAGTCGCGGGCACGCCCGCGCTCTTCGTGGGGGCCATGCTGCTCATCCGGGAGACCGGGCTCGCCCTGCGGGCCGTCAACTCGGAGATGGAGTTCGCGCTGCGGCTGGGCCGGCTCTACCAAGCGCGTCACGCGGGCCCGCCCGATGGGGGTGGGCAGGGGCACTGACTCTCCCCGGGCCGCGCGATCAGCGCGGAGCGGCGCGGGGCCGAGCCTCCCCGCGCTCCTGGACCACGAGCGCCGCGATCGCCTGGGTGGCCCGCTCTATGCCGAGCCGGGAGGTATCCACCGTATGGTCGGCGCGCGCGTAGAGGGGCTCGCGGGAAACGAGCAGGCGGCGCAGCTCGGCCATGGCCTCGGGGTGCTCGGCTAAGGGTCGCCGGTCGCCCTGCTGGACCACCCGGTTCCAGTGGTCCTCGGGCCGCGCGCGCAGCCAGACGGTGAGGGCGTGGCGGCGGAGCAGGGCGAACGTCTCGGGGACGGTGACGAGCCCGCCCCCAGCGGCCAGGACCAGGGGCTCCCCGTCCGCCTCGGCGAGCACGCGCTCCAGGGTCTCGCGCTCCAGCCGGCGGTAGTAAGCCTCGCCGTGGAGCCGGAATATCTCACCGAGGGAGAGCCCGGCCGCGTGCTCCACCTTCCGGTC
>DATMQU010000193.1:0-2360 GCA_035566715.1 Vicinamibacteria bacterium | reverse complement strand
TTCTCATGATCGAGCATCATGTCCACGCGGTGGTGGGCGTTTCCGACCGCATCCTGATGCTCGACTTCGGCCGCAAGATCGCCGAGGGTCCGCCGAACGCGGTCGTGAATGACCCCGCCGTGGTCGCGGCCTACCTGGGCGACCCGGCCCTTATCGGTGGTGGGGCGTGAGCCTACTCGAAGTCTCCGGCCTGGATGTCTTCTACGGCGATGTCCAGGCCCTCTGGGACGTGTCCTTGGCGGTCGGCGAGGGTGAGGTGGTGACGGTGGTGGGCGCCAACGGGGCCGGCAAGTCGACAGTCCTCAAGACGCTGGCCGGGCTTCTGGCCCCCCGCCGCGGGCAGATCCTCTACGACGGGCAGCCCGCGGGCGGCCATCCCCCCCACCGCCTGGTGGCGCGGGGCTTGGTCCTGATCCCGGAGGGGCGGCAACTGTGGCCGGGCATGACCGTGCGGGAGAACCTCGAGATGGGAGCCTACGCCGCGGCCGCGCGGCCCCACCGGGCCGAGACGCTGGAAGCCGTCTACGCGATGTTCCCCGTCCTCGCGAAGCGGGCGCGCCAGAAGGCGGGAACGCTGTCCGGGGGCGAGCAACAGATGTGCGCCATCGGCCGGGGCCTGATGGCGCGACCGCGGCTTCTCCTGCTCGACGAGCCGGCCCTCGGCCTGGCCCCCCGGCTGGTGGGGGAGGTCTTCAAGGCCCTGGGTCGGATCCGCGAGCAGGGCGTGACCCTTCTCCTGGTGGAGCAGAACGTGGCGCACGCGCTGGCCCTGGCGGATCGCGCCTACGTCCTGGAGACGGGGCGGGTGACCTTATCAGGGGCCTGCTCGGAGCTCAGCCGGGATCCGCGCGTCCGCGAGAAATACCTGGGCGTGCAGTCGGTGTGACCGGGGCCCGACCGGAGATGGAGAAACGCGTTCCCTCTCGATGGGGGCGGCCCGCTTGACCCCTTCCACCGCGCACCGTAATCTAGGGTCGTCCGTAGAGCGGGTCGGGCGGTCGCCGCGGCCGGATGTCCAGGCCGGGGAGGAAAGTCCGGACTCCAAGGGCAGTGTGCTGGCTAACGGCCAGCGAGGGTGACCTCAGGGAAAGTGCCACAGAAAACACACCGCCGAACTCCCGGGCGACCGGGGGTGGCAAGGGTGAAAAGGTGCGGTAAGAGCGCACCGCCGGCGTGGTGACACGACGGGCAGGGAAAACCCCACACGGAGCAAGACCAAATAGGGGGGCGCTTGAGGCTGGCCCGGCCGAAGCCCCCGGGTAGGTCGCTGGACCCCGCGGGTGACCGCGGGGCTAGAGGAATGATCGCCTCCCGCTGCCGGCATCGCTTGGCGGCGGTGACAGGATCCGGCTTACAGACCCGCTCTGCGGACACTTCGTCCTCCCGCCCGACCTCACGGCGACGCCGGAAGCCGAGGAGGGACCCCTGAAGATACTGGTCACCGGCGGAGCGGGGTTCATCGGCAGCCACCTCGTGGAGGCCCTTGTGCGCGCGGGCCACCGGGTCCGCGTGCTCGATGACTTCTCGTCCGGAAGCCGCCGGAACCTGGGAGCGGTGAGGGCCGACGTGGAGGTGATGCGGGGAGACTGCTCCGACCCGCGGGCCGCCGCCCGGGGGGTGCGCGGGATGGAGACGGTCCTGCACCAGGCGGCGGTGCCGAGCGTCGCGCGCTCGGTCAAGGATCCCGCGCTCTCCCATCGCGCCAACCCCACCGCCACCCTGACCGTCCTCCTGGCCGCGCGGGACGCCGGCGTGCGCCGCTTCATCTACGCGGGATCGTCCTCGGTCTACGGGGACACGCGAGAGTTGCCGAAGCGCGAGTCCCTGCCCCCCCGCCCCCTTTCTCCTTATGCGGTGGGGAAGCTGACGGGGGAGTACTACGTGCGCCTCTTCGCCGACCTCTACGGCATGGAGACCCTGACCCTCCGCTACTTCAACGTCTTCGGTCCTCGCCAACGGGCGGATTCCCCCTACAGCGGGGTCATTAGCCTTTTCATAAGGGCCCTGCTGGCCGGAGGCCGCCCCGTCATCTACGGGGACGGCCTCCAGAGCCGCGACTTCACCTACGTCCAGAACGTCGTGGAGGCGAACCAGCTCGCCCTCAAGATCCGGAAGCCCGCCGGTCAGGCCGTGAACGTAGCCTTTGGAGAGCGGGTCAGCGTCAGGCGCCTGCTGGCGATCTTGGCCCGGATCATGGAACGCCCGGCCCGCGCGGAGCGTCGACCGGGCCGCCGGGGCGACGTCCGCCACAGCTTGGCCGATCTCCGCCTTGCCCGCCGGCTGCTTGGTTACCGGCCGCACGTAGACCTCGAGACCGGCCTACGGCGGACGGTGGAATGGTATCGGGAGGGGGGGGCGGC
>DATMQU010000192.1:0-4367 GCA_035566715.1 Vicinamibacteria bacterium | reverse complement strand
CCCGCCCCCCCCTCCGTCCGCCCGCCCCGTCACCCCGTCCTCGCAAACCGTGCCTACTACCCTCGTCGCATCGGCGGCCACGCTGCCTCCCGCCACCCTTCCCCTCCCAGGCGCGAGCGCCCGCCCTCCGGGCCCGCCCGGCCAGCCCGTGACGACGGGGGAAGAACCGGCCATCCGCAAGGTCCTCGACGATTTCGAGCGGGCCGTCTCCGCCAAGGACGTGGCGCTCCTCAAGGTGGTGAAGCCCAACCTCTCCCCGGAGGACGAGAAGCGCTTTCGGGAGATCTTCAAGGTGATCAAGTCCTACCAGGTGAGCGTCACCATCGCCGGAATCCAGGTCGATGGCGCTCAGGCCAAGGTTCGCCTGGCCCGAAGGGACACGATCGACGGCAAGGCCGTCAACTCCCAGCCGACCTTCCTGCTCGTCAAGGGGCCGGGCGGCTGGTCGATCCGCGACTTCGCCCAGTAGGAGCGGCCGGGCGTCCCCTTAGAAGCTGTACTCCACCCCGAACAGGGGAGTGAAGTTTGCCCGCAGGCCGGCGTTGTCCAGCTTGAAGATGCCGTTCAGATCGACGAGCAGGTTGCCCCCCGCGTTGAACTTGAGCCCGACGGCTCCGTTCGTGATGTTGAAGGAGCTCGTGGAGAAGCGGATGTCGGGAAGCGTGCTGCCCCCGCCCGGGAAGGTGAAGCTCTGGAGGGGGGTGAAGGTCTGGGACTGGAGCCGCGGCGAGTTGATCACCCTCCGGCCCAGGACGTCGAAGGCCAGGGTGAGCCTCTGGGCGAGTCCGATGTCCGCCCCCACCGCGTAGAGGTACTGGTCGGGCAGGCTCTGTTTCTCGCCCGTGAGGACGTTGCCGGCCAGCACGCTCTTGCCGTTCCACTGATACCCGAAGTTCAGGTGGGGCGAGACCCGGCCCGCGGCGAAGGAGAAGGCCAGGAAGGGCTTGACCCCGGCCGCGCCCGAGCCGAGGAAGTTGTTCTCGTCGCCGGTGGGCAGCCGCACGTCGACGGCCAGGGCCAATCCCGTGCGGCCGCTCTTGATGGCCGTCGCCTTGAGGCGCAGAACCAGGTCCCCGATGCCGCTGGCGTTCCCGGTGCTCGAAAACGTCTTGGTGTTCCCGTACCCTCCCGCGGCCGCGGGATCGGAGAAGAAGTGGATCTTTGGATTGGAGGCGGTGCCGATCCGCTGGATGGTGGCCGCGGAGGTCGCCGACATGTCCACCCGCACGAGGGGAACGGCCACGGAGAAATCCAAAAAGTCGGCGAGACCGTAGCTCAGGAACGCGGTGAACTGGTCGACGCCCAGGCTGATCGAGTTCATGGTGGAGACCACGTCCGCCTTGCCCCCCGGGGCGGCGCCGTCGTGGGTGAAAACGGCCGGAACCGCTGTCAAGTCAATGCCTTCAATGCTGTCGAAGCTGAAGTGCTGGTAGTTCATGCCCAGGGAGAACTTCTTCCGGCCGATGGTCTCCGCCCTCTCCGCGAAAATGGGGCCGAAGCTCTGGGTGGACCGCTTCATGACCCCGAGGGCGGGATCCAGCTCGTAGGTGAAGCCGGAGGCGGGCGAGGGGAGCGGCACCGAGGCCAGCTGGCTCGCGAGGGAGGTGTTGAACAGCGTGAACTCGGCCTGGAAAGCGCTGTTGAAATGGGCGGTATGGGTGGAGCCATCGGGGAGGAGGGCCTGGCTCTCCACTTTCAGCCCGGACGGGCCGTAGAGGGTCGGGATCAGGAAGGCGAGGGGGCAGCCGGGCCCCGGACAGCCGCTCGGGACCTGGGCCCGGACCGCGACGGGGCTGGCCAGGGCCAACCCAAGAGCCAAGAGCGCCACCTTCCTCGTCATCATGGCCTCACAGTCTTGCTTAACAAGCCGCTACGGCCGCGGAGGGTAGCCGGCGACCCGGACAGCGACGGTTCAACTGGGTACGAAAGTAGTGTGCCACCCGGCGCGCGGGGGTGTCAAGCGCGCCACCGCGTGGCGCGGGTGGCCACGAGCGTGTTATCATCAACTTGGAAAGACCTAAAGACCGGGCGCGGTCGGCGTTTGCTCTCCCCTTGTCGTTTTTGAGGCAGCATGGAGCTCGAGCGGATCGGCAAGTACCGTATCCTTGCTAAGATCGGGCAAGGGGCGATGGGAGAGGTCTTCAAGGGCCAGGACCCTTACCTCAACCGCTTCGTCGCCATCAAGACGATATCCGCGAGCCTGGCCGGCGACGAGGAAGTCCGCAAGCGGTTCCTCCGCGAAGCCCAGTCGGCCGCCAAGCTGAACCACCCCCACATCATCACGGTCTACGACTTCGGGGAGGAGCAGGGGAAGATCTACATGGCCATGGAGCTCCTGGAGGGCAAGGACCTCAAGGACCTCATCGGCGGCAACCTTCTGAGCGATCTCAACGAGAAGCTCGAGATCATGGAGCAGATCGGGGAGGGGATGGCCTTCGCCCACGCCAACGACCTCGTCCACCGCGACTTGAAGCCCGCCAACATCCACGTCCAGCCCAGCGGCCAGGTCAAGATCATGGACTTTGGCCTGGCCCGCTTCGCCGCCTCGGACATGACGCGCACGGGGATGGTGATGGGAACCCCCCACTACATGTCGCCCGAGCAGGTGCGGGGGGAGAAGGCGGATGCCCGGTCCGACATCTTCTCCCTGGGGGCCGTCTTCTACGAGCTCCTCTCGAACCATAAGCCCTTCGACGGCGACTCCATGCACACCGTTCTGTTCCACGTGCTCCAGGACAACCCCGAGCCGCTGCGCCACTGGGTGGACCTCCCCCCCATCCTGGTCCAGCTGGTGGAGAAGGCGCTCAACAAGGATCCGGCCCTGCGCTTCCAGAATGGCGGTCGCCTGCGCGACGGCGTAAAGGCCGTGCGCCGGGCCCTGGCCGAGGAGCGGGAATGGGAAACGAGCCTCGAGGATGAAATCGGCCCCGAACCTCAAGAGGGGGAAGCCGGGAGCGGGGCGCCCCGGGTGGTGGGATCCACCGCCCTCGACCTGGCTCGCACCCCCGACCCGACGACGGCAGCGACGCGGCGGTCGCCCCAGACCCTCCCCGCCCGTTCGGGGAGCGGAGCCGGCCTCGGCAGGTCCCGGCCCCCCGCCCCCGCGCCATCGCGGCTGCCGATCTACCTGGGCGCGGGGATGATTCTGGTCCTGGTCGTGGCGGCCGCGGTCCTCTACCCCCTCTTCTCGCAACGCTCGCAACCGCCGGCTCCCGGGCCGCCGGTGACCCAGGATGCGGCCAAGGAGCAGATCGGCGCCCTGACCCAGGCCCTGGTCGGGAACCAAGTCGAGCTGGCCCGTAAGAAGCTCGAAGACAAGAACTACTCGGGCGCGGTGGCCCAGGTCGAGCGGGCCCTGAAGCTCGACCCCAAGAACGCGCCCGCGAAGAAGATCCTGGATGAGGCTCAGGCTCTCCTGAAGGACCTCGACGCGGCCGCCGAGGAGGCGCGGGCGGCGCTGAAGGCCAAAGACACGGATAAGGCCTCCCAGGCCTTTTGGAGGCTCCTCACCATCGATCCTAACAACCCCGCCGCGGAGGAGCTCGCGGGCCCGCTCGACCGGCAGTTTCGCGCCCAGGCCGAGGAGGCGCAACGCCTCATGAGCCAGTCGCGGGGGGCAGCCGAAAAGGTCAAGGCCGGCACCCTGGAGCCGTTCTCGGAAGCGGCCACGGCGGCCCGGGCGGGGGATGCCCTCCTCGCCAAGCGGCAGTTCGCCCAAGCCGCCCGGAAGTTCCTGGATGCGCGAGACGGATTCGAGCGTGCCCGCCGCTTAGCGCAGCGCTGACGGGGGCCGCCGCCCATGAGATCCCGGCGCCTGCTCTGAGAGGAAGGACCCTTGGCCCTGGCGGCCGGTGCGAGCCTCGGACCCTACCGCATCATCGAGCCCCTCGGCCGGGGCGGCATGGCCTCGGTCTACAAGGCCTACGAGGCGGCCCTCGACCGTTACGTGGCGGTCAAGGTCCTGCCCCCGGAGTTCCTGCACGACCCCACGTTCGCGGAGCGCTTTCGCCGCGAGGCCAGGGTCGTGGCCCGCCTCGAGCACCCGAACATCATCCCCATCTTCGCCTTCGACATCGCGGAGGGAATCCCCTGGATGGCCATGCGCTTCATCGCGGGGGGAACCGTATCCGCCCTCCTCCGCGGCGCTCCCGGACGCCTGCCCCGGGAGCAAGTGATCGCGATCCTGCGGGGCGTGGCCGATGCCCTCGACTATGCGCACGGGAAGGGGGTCATCCACCGCGACATCAAGCCCCACAACGTGCTCATCGACGAGGCGGGGCACATCTACCTCGTCGACTTTGGGGTGGCCAAGATGGTGGAGACGTCGAGCGGCCTCACCGCCACCGGCATGATCAGCGGCACCCCCC
>DATMQU010000191.1:0-6439 GCA_035566715.1 Vicinamibacteria bacterium | reverse complement strand
GCGGCCGCCTCCGCCCCGAAATCCGCCTCCCCCGAAGCTCACAGCGGCACCCCCTCACCACCCTCAGCGGGGGCCGCCGCGCGTTCCGAGGTCCGCCCCCTCCGCTTCTCGTCTTCCGCCGCCCGTCGGGCCCGGCGTCGCTCCGCCTTGCGCAGCTCATCGTCCACGCGCACGGTCATGAACTTGACGACACCGTCCGTCACCCGGATGCGCCGCTCGACCTCCTTGACCAGGCTCGCCTGGCCCTCGGCCACGATGAGCACGTAGGAGCCCTCGCGGTGCCGGCCGATGACGTAGGCCAGGCGCTTCTTCCCCCACTTCTCGACCTTCTGGATGCGCCCCCCCTCCTTCTCGACGTAGCCCTGGATGTGGGCGGTCAGGGTGTCCACCTCCGGCTCGCCGAGGTTGGGGTCGGCAATGAACAGGATCTCGTAAACACGGTCGCTCACGATATTCTTGATCCTCCTTTTGGATCGCCCGCACAGCCCCTTTCGAGCTCGACGAGCCCTACCGGGAGCAAGGAGTGCGCGGCCTCAGGCCGCGCGTGGTTCGCTCTACGTCTCCGCCATTGTACGGCTTCCCCGGCCTCTTGTCTCCCCCCCACGCCCTCACGCCTTGCGCGGTCCGTTGAAGCGGTTCATGGCCGCCACCACGCCCTCCCGGATCACGCATTCCACGGCGTCGGCGGCCCAGCCCACCGCCTCCTGCACGACCAGCACGTCCTCGGGGGGGAACTCCGAGAGCACGTAATCGGCCAGGTCCGACGGCAACTCGCCCTTCTTGATCCCCACCCGCACCCGGGGGAACTCGTCGGTGCCCAGGATCTCGATGAGGGAGCGGAGGCCGTTGTGGCCACCGTGGCTCCCCCGCTCCCGAACGCGGAGCACCCCCAGGTCGAGGGCGGCGTCGTCCACCACCACCACCAGGTCCTGGGGGCCACCGTCCCGGGCGGCGAGGAGGGCGCTCACCGGTTCCCCGCTCCGATTCATGAAAGAGAGGGGCTTGACCAGCAACACCCCCTCCTCTCCCAGCTCGGCCTCGACCACCCACGCCCCCTGCTCCTCGCGGCCGCGCACCCCGCGGGCGCGGGCGGCGAGGGCGTCCACGGCCATGAAGCCCACGTTGTGCCGCGTGCGCCGGTAGCGCTCTCCGGGATTGCCGAGACCAACGACCAGCCGCAGTCTACTTCTTCTCCTTCTTCTCCGCTTTTTCCTTCTTGTCCGGCCTCTCCTTCTTCTCGCCCTTCTCCGGCTTCTCCTCCGCGACCTCGCCCTCCGCGACCGGCTTGCCCTTCTTGATGACCTCCGGCTCCGCGGTCGTGGCCTCCGCGCCCTCCGCCACCGCCGCCTCCGCCACCGCCGCCGGGGCCTCCTCCGCCCGCGGCGCGACCACGTGCGCGATCACGAGCTCGGGATCGGTCCGGACCTTGACCTTGTCGGAGAGCTTGAGCTCGGAGACCCGCACGTGCTTGCCCAGCTCGAGGTGGGAGATGTCCACCTCGATCTTCTCCGGGATGTCCGCGGGCAGGCACTCGATCTCCAGCTCGCGGGTCACGAAATCCACGATCCCGCCCTGGGCCTTGACCCCCACGGGCACGCCCTGGAGCTCCACGTGGACCTTGACCTGGAGCACGTGGTCCAGGGCCACCTCGTAGAAGTCCGCGTGCAGGAGGCGGCCCTTGACGGGCTCGCGCTGGAACTCCTTGAGGATGACCTTGCGGCGCTTGCCCTCCAGGTCCAGCTCGAAGAGGGTGTTCTCGCCCTTGGCGCTGCGCAGGATGGACCCGATCTCCTTGGGGGAGACGGCCACCGGCACCGCCTTCTTGCTCGGCGCGTAGAGCACGCCCGGCATGAGGCCCCGGGTGCGCAGGCGCCGGTTGGCGTTCTTTCCGGTATCGGTGCGGCTCTCGGCCGCGACCACAATCTCAGGCATGGCTTTCGAACTCCTTGGCAGATATGAGGGCTAGACGAATAGGCTCGTGACCGAGGTCTCCTCGTGGATGTTCTTGATGGCCTTCCCCAAGAGCTCGGCCACGGAGAGGACCACTATCTTTTCCGAACGGCGCTTCTCCAGGGAGACGGGGATGGAGTCGGTGACGATGAGCTTGGAGAGGGGGCTCCGCTCGATCTTCTCCATGGCGTTGCCGGAGAGGACCGCGTGGGAGGAGGAGGCGAGCACCTCGCTCGCCCCCGCTTCCTTGATGGCCTCCGCCACCTTGGCCAGGGTCCCCGCCGTGTCCACGATGTCGTCCACGATGAGGGCCGTGCGTCCCTCCACGTCCCCGATTACGTGGTGGATCTCGGCCACGTTGGGAGTCTCGCGCCGCTTGTCCACGATGGCTAGGGCGGCCTCCAGCCTCTTGGCGTAGGCCCGGGCCCGCTCCACGCCCCCCGCGTCGGGGGAGACCACGGTCAGCCGGGGGAGCTTGAGCCGGGACACGTAGTCCATGATCACGGGGGCCGCGAAGAGGTGATCCACGGGCACGTCGAAGAAGCCCTGGATCTGGGAGGCGTGCAGGTCCATGGTCAGGATGCGGTCGGTGCCGGCGGTGGAGATCAGGTCCGCCACCAGCTTGGCGGAGATGGGTACCCGGGGCTTGTCCTTTCGATCCTGGCGCGCGTAGCCGTAGTAGGGGATCACCGCCGTCAATCGGGAGGCGCTCGAGCGCTTGAAGGCATCGAGCATGACCAGGAGCTCCATCAGGTTCTCGTTCACGGGGGGGGCGGTGGGTTGAACCACGAAGACGTCCGCCCCCCGCACGTTGTCCTGGATCTGGAACCAGACCTCGCCGTCGCTGAAGCGCGAGAGGTGGGCGCGGCCAAGGGGGATCCCCAGCGAGCGGGCGATGCCCTCCCCCAGGCGGGGGTGGGCGCTTCCCGTGAATACCTTCAGCTCTTGGCTCATGCCATCCGCTCGATCGTCCATGCTCTACCCGTGCCCCTCGGCCCTGGGCATGCTGCTCCTCGCCGCGGGCCCGGGTTGGCTGGGGCGGAAGGATTCGAACCTTCGAATACGGGGTCCAAAGCCCCGCGCCTTACCACTTGGCCACGCCCCAGTGGGAGTACTGCTCTACGCTTGAGAGGCGTCCCGCGTCGAAGTCTGGTCGGAGCCGGGAGGGGTCTCGCCACCCGGTGACCCCCCGGGCGCGGCGGGGGCCGCGTTCACCTGCTGCTTGTAGACCGAGAGGACCTTCTCCTCGAGGTACTGCCGCATCTGGTTGTTCAGCGGATGGGCGATGTCCTTGAACGTGCCGTCCTTCCTCTTCTTGCTCGGCATGGACACGAACAGGCCCTTCGGACCATGGATGATCTTGATATCGGTGACGACGAAGCAGGCATCGAAGACGATCGATACGAAAGCCTTGAGCTTCTCGTCATCCACGGGGATGACCTTGACGTCCGTGATCTCCATGATGTCCGCTCCTCTCCGCCCCTCCAGAACCCCCTAACGACATCGTACCCGCGACCAACGTCTTCGGTACTGGTCCAGAGACAGCGTCTGAGCCCGAGAGACGGCGAAGCCTTCCTTGGCCAGCGCCACCTGGGCCTTGCGGGCCCCGCGGGCGTCGCCGAAGAGACCAAAGAAGGACGACCCGCTCCCGGAGAGAGCCGCCCAAAGGGCGCCCTCCTGAACCAGCACGCCCCGGATCCGCCTCCCCTGCTCCACCAGGACGGGGGCTTCCTCCAGGGCCGCCTCTTCGAGGTCGTTGGAGAGGAGCCTCCATCCTCCATCCCCCTCCAAGTCGCTCGATACAAAGCGAAAAATCGTATTACTGTTTTCGCGAGGTGTCAAACTTGCGTCCAAACGCCGGAACACCGCGGCCGTCGAGACCGGCACCCCGGGGTCCACCACCACCACGTGGGCCCGCACCTGCCGCCTCAGGGGATAGACCTCGTCCCCCCGAGCCAGCCCCAGCGCCGTGCCCCCCAGCAGGAAGAAGGGCACGTCCGCCCCCAGGCGGCGGGCCAGGGGGTGGAGGCCGGCCGGCCCCAGCCCCAGCTTCCAGAGCCGGTCCAAGCCCATCAGCACGGCGGCGGCGTTGCTGCTGCCGCCGCCCAGGCCCCCCGCCACCGGGATCCGCTTTGTGATCGCGATCTCGACGCCCTTCTCGATCCGCGCGTGGCGGCGCAGCTCGAGCGCCGCCCGCGCGGCCAGGTTGCTCAGGTCGGCGGGCACTCGCGGGTGGTCGCAGCGGACCCGGATCTCCCGCGGGAGCGGCCGCAGCACGATATCGTCGTGGAGGTCGATGGTCTGGAAGAGCGTCCTGAGCTCGTGATAGCCGTCCGCGCGAGGGCCGAGCACCTCGAGGCCGAGGTTCAGCTTGGCGAACGACGGCAGGCGCAGCGCCCTCAACGGGCTCCCCACAGCCGCCGGGCCTCCGCCGCGCTCACCCGCCGGTAGTCGGCGTGGGGTGGCTCCGCGAAGGCGGCGGGGGGCAGCGCGAGGCCGGCCTCGGCGTCTTCCACCCTGGCCTCTAGCCGGCTCCCGTCGGGCAGCGTGGCCTCGATCTGGGCGGGCAGGGCGGGGCCCCAGCGGGCCCGGTACGAGCGCAGGCGCGGCGAGCCCACCCCCACCAGGAGGTCGATCACCTCCTCCGGGGCGAGGCCCACGCCGAGCAGGGCGTCCAGTTCGGCGGGGGTGGCGGCGCCCAGGAACACCGCGCGGTCGCCGGGAAACACCGCGGCCAGGGCGCCCTCCCGCGCCACCGCCACCAGGCGCGCCCCCGTCGGCCCCGGGATCTCGATGCGGAGCGCGTCCGGGCGCCGGAAGGCCACGAGCGCGCGCGTGCGGGCGCGCAGGGCGGGACCTTTCAGGGAGATCCGCAAGCGGCCGCTATAGGTGGGGGCGGCCCGGGCCTCCTCTCTGACCGCGGGCGGCGGCAGGGCGGCGGTGGCACAGCCCCCGGCCAGGAGGGCCAGGGCGACCGGGCTACGGACTCTTCTGGTCGTGGGCGTGCAGGAGGGTCTGGGCCTCACGGATCTTGCGCTCGACGCCGGCCCGATCGAGCTCGCCCTCCTCGTCCTCACCCTGCAGGGCCTTTTGCCAGAGGGTCATGGCCTCCGCCACATGGCCGCGACGCTCGAGGATGTCGCCCAGGTGGTCGAGGATGACCGCGCTGCCCGCTTGCCGGTCCAGGGCCTTGCGCACGTTCTCCTCCGCCAGCTCCAGGCGGTTCAGTCGGTACTGGGCCCAGCCCAGGCTGTCGAGGTAGGCCCCGCTGCCGGGGTCGAGGGCCAAGGCCTTCTCGAGCAGGCTCACCGCCTCCTCCACCCGCACGTTGCGGTCCGCGTTCATGTAACCCAGGTAGTTGAGGATGGCCGCCGAGTCGGGCTCCAGCTTCAGGGCCTCGCGGAAGAAGCCCTCCGCCTCGTCCAGCCGCTTCTCCCGCTCGAGCACGGCCCCGAGCTGGAAGAGCACGGCCAGGCTCTGGGGCTCGACCTCGCGCGCCTTCCGGAGCGCGGCCTCCGCCTCCGAGAACTTGCGCGCCTTGCGGTAGAAATCCGCCACCTGCAGCAGCACCTTGGGGTCCTCGGGCGACTTCAGGCGCAGCGCCTCCACCACGGTGAGGGCCCCCTTGAGGTCCCCCTTCTCGCGCAGGACCGTGGCCTCCAGGCTCGCGAGATCGGGATCGTCGGGGAAGCGCCCGCGGGCGGCCCGGGTCTCGGTGAGGGCCCGTTCCAGGTCCTTGGCCAGGAGGAGGGCCTCCGCGTGGTAGCCGAGGAGGGCCGCGTCGGGCTCTCCGCCCACCCGCTTGGCCCGTCCGAAGGCGGCGGCCGCGTCCGCGTAGCGGTTCTGCTGCTGGTAGGCGAAGCCGAGGTGGATGAGGAAGACCCGGTCGTTGCTGGCGCTCTCCGCAGGGTCCTCCCCGTTCCGGCTCCGGGCCAGTATGGCCTCGAGCTGGGCGGCGGCGGCGGTGAAGTCCCGCCGAGCCTCCGCGATCGTGACCTTGAGGTAGGCCGCCTTGAGGTCGCTCGCGTCCTGGACCAGGACCGCTTCCGCCGCCTCGTCTGCCCGGTCGAAGTCTTTCAGGTCGCGGAGGGTGCGGCCCTTCAAGTCGAGGGCGTACCGGTTCTTGGGATCGGCGAGAAGGACCGCCTCCGCCTCGGCCAGCGCCTCCGGGTAGCGCTTCGCCCGATGGAGGATGTCGCCCAGGCCCAGGTGCACCCGCAGGTTGCCGGGCTCGATCTCGAGAGCCTTGCGGTAGTGGAGGATGGCCTGGTCGGTTTGCTGGGCGTGCGCGTAGATCTCGCCCAGCGCCTGGTAGGCCCGGACGGAAGGCTGCATGTCGACGGCCTTCTTGAGGGCGGCCGCCGCCGCCTCGCTGTCCCCGGCCGCCAAGAGCTGGGTGCCGAGCTGGACCTGGGCATCGAAGCGGATCTGGGGATCGAACGCGCTGGCGTCGAGGGCCAAGAAGAGCTCCCAGAGCCGGGCCGCGTCC